>QILI01000035.1 GCA_003233305.1 Mizugakiibacter sp. | reverse complement strand
CGCAGTGAATTTTTTCGCCGGTGAGGAAGCGGCCTGGATCACCGGTGCCAACCTTTCCGCCAACGGCGGCCATTACATGGGCTGGTAAGACCATTGAGAATGAATGGGCAGAAATTTGGCTGATTGTTCTCCCCCTCGGCGACACCCCCCCCTTCGACGCAAACTTCTTATGTCATTATCTCCCGCCGGTCCGGCGATCGAAACGCTCGGCCTGCACAAGCGCTACGGCCAGGTACAGGCCTTGCACGGCATCGACCTGAGTGTGCGCCGCGGCGAAATGTTCGCTCTGCTGGGACCTAACGGCGCCGGCAAGACCACTCTGTTTTCGATCCTTTCCACACTACTCAAACCCAGTGCCGGGACGGCGCAGGTGCTCGGCTTTGATGTGGTCCGCCAGCGCGCCGAAATTCGTCAGCGTATGGGGATCGTCTTCCAGGAACCGGCCCTGGAGCAAAAACTCAGCGTCCGTGACAACCTACGCTTGATGGGCCTGTTCTACGGACTGTCGTTCCGGGCGGCCCGCGAACGCAGTGAAATCCTTCTCGACAAGCTGGGTCTGAAGGATGTCGCCAAGCGTGAGACCCAGAAACTCTCCGGCGGCCAGAAACGTCGTCTTGAACTCGGTCGGTCGATGGTGGCCCAGCCGGAAATTCTGTTCCTGGACGAAGCCACGCTGGGGCTGGACGTTGACGCGCGACGCAATTTCTGGGCTGAAGTACGAGACTTCGTGCATGCCGGGGGCACCGTCTTCATGACCACCCACTACATGGAAGAAGCGGAGGTCGCCGACCGCATCGCACTGATCGATGGCGGTCAAATCATTGCTCTGGATACTCCCAAACAACTGCAAAGCCTGGTCGGTGGTGGGGTGATCTTGCTGGCCACCGAAGACGATGTCCGGGCCGCCGCCTGGCTGCGTGAGCAGGGCTACACCCCGGAAGCCAGCGAGCGTGGGTTGCTGCTGGTCAATAATGACCCCGCTACGGTGCTCCCGGCCCTGCTGGGCGCCATGCCGGTAAAAACCTTACGGGCCGAAGTCCACGAGCCCAGCCTGGAGGATGTGTTTCTAAAGTTGACCGGACGCGGCCTCGACACCCGCTTCGGCCAGCCGCCGCAAGACCTCCATGGGGACCCCCAATGAAGGGCATGCTCGCCGTCATCGTGCTCGATCTGAAACGTCTGTGGGCCGATCGTATCCGCCTCATCTCCAGCCTGATCCAACCACTGTTGTATCTCTTTGTCCTGGGCTCCGGCCTCGGCGCCAGCTCGGTGCTGGGGGGCCGTGGTTATCTGCATTACATTTTTCCTGGGGTGATCGGCCTGTCGCTGCTTTTTTCCTCGGTCTTTGCGGCAATGTTGATCGTCTTCGACCGCCAGATCGGCTTTCTCAAGGCGGTGTTGGTGGCCCCGGTTTCGCGTACCGCCATCGCCTTCGGCAAGGTACTTTCCGGCGCCCTGCAAGCCTCAATCCCAGCCCTGATTCTGCTGCTGCTGATGCCGGTACTGGGCCTGCATATCAGTCTGTTACGACTTCTCGCCCTGCTTGGCACCATGGCGTTGGCGGCGATCACCTTTTCCGCCCTCGGGGTTGCCACTGCGGCACGGTTTCGCTCGACAATCGTATTTCCCATCATTTCCAACGCCGTGCTGTTACCGATGTTCTTCCTCTCTGGAGCGTTGTTTCCGCTCGCCAACGCACCGCACTGGCTGCGCTTACTCGCCCATCTTGACCCGGTTGCCTACGCGGTCGATCTGATGCGTGGGGCGATGCTGGGAAAAACCTTTTTCCCGCCACTGCTTTCCCTTGCCGTGCTGGTCGGGTTCATCATTGTCCTGACCTGGCTGGCCACCCGGGTATTTGCCTCGGGCGAGGATACCTGAATGGGTAACACCGTCGAATGGTGAAAAAATAGTCTCAATTGATGCGGTTCGTATCTCACCACATCCTACAAGTTTTCGTCCTGGATGCAGAGCATTCGTAGGCGGATGAATATCTTGTCATCCCGGGCAGCGACCCGGGATCCAGCATGCAGTTATCGCAATGAGGGCAGCGGTGAATTTGTCCATGGTCGCCTTCACTTGCCAGGTTCCGGGAGCGTCCAGCGTTTGATCCAATCATTCACCGTGTCGTGCCAGAGAATACTGTTGGCGGGCTTGTTGACCCAGTGATTCTCATCGGGAAAATGCAGGAATTCGCTGGGGATACCGCGGCGTTGCAAGGCCGTGAAGGCCCCCAGTCCCTGGGTGTCGGGAATGCGAAAATCCAGGGCACTATGGATCACCAGCATCGGTACCCGCCAATCCTTGACGTGACGGATCGGATTGAATTTTTCATAATTCCGGGGATGCTGGTATTCGGGGCCGCGGTTTTCCCACTCCTCGAACCACAGTTCTTCAGTGGCGTAATACATCATGCGCGTATCGAATACGCCATCGTGGTCGACCAGACAGCGCCACGGCTGGTTCCACACCCCGGCCAGCCAATAGACCATATAACCGCCATAGCTCGCCCCCAGCGCACAGGCCCGTTTTCCATCGAGAAACGGATAGCGTTGCAGGGCTGCAGACCAGCCCAGTTTGAGATCCTCCAAGGGCTTGCCACCCCAGTCCCCTGAGATCGAATCGGTGAAAGCCTGGCCATAGCCGGTGGAACCGTGAAAGTTGATCGCCACTACGGCAAAACCTTGCCCGGCGTAGGTCTCGGGATTCCAGCGGTTATGAAAATCACTGGTCCAGGAGCCTTGGGGACCACCGTGAATCAGAAAAGCCACCGGATACTTGTGTCCGGCCCGATAGCCCACCGGCTTCATTACATAGCCCTGCACCGGCTCACCATTCCAACCCTTGAATTCAAAAAATTCTGCCTGGCCAAATTCGATCTTAGCCAATCGTTTAGCATTGAAGCGGGTTAGTGGTCGCAGGATCTGCTCGGCTTCGAGCGCATACAGATTTGTCGGATGGGTGAAGTCCTGCCAAGCGACGATGAGACGTTTCGCCCCCACCGCAAAACCCTTGACACTTCCTGCTCCGGTCAGCTTTTGTGCGGTACCACTATCCACGTCGATCGCAAACAGGGCATGCTGTCCCTGATCGTCGCTGCTGGTGTACAGGATGCGACCGTCGGCCGAAATCGCCAGCGCGCCCGCCGAGCGATCCCACTTCGGGTCCACTTCGCGGTGTTTGCCGCTGGCCAGATCCAAAGCCATGATGCCGAAGCGGTCGGACTCGAAACCAGGGCGTTTCATCGCCAGGTAATACAGGGTGCGCCCATCCGGCGATACCAGCGGGTTGGCATCCCAGGCCGGGTTGGCGGCGGTGAGATTGCGCGGCGTGGAACGACCATCCACGGGTACGGAGTAGATATCGAAATTGGTGGACCACGGCTCGGTTCGCCCGGCAATCCGGGCGTCGAAGTACAGGGTTTTTCCATCCGGCGAAAATACGTATTCACTGTCATCCCCAAACGGATTGGACGGCACGTCGCCAGCAATTCCCCGGGTAAGCAGCACCGGCTTGCCATGGGCCTTACCATCGGCACCCAAGGTCAGCAGGAACAGTTGGCTGCGACGACCGTCCAGCCAGGTATCCCAGTGGCGGACAAACAGCTTGCTGTAGACGCGCCCGGAGGCCTGGCGCTGACCCTGCTCATCAAGCTGCTTGCGGCTGCAAGCCAGATCACCCTTACACTCCAGAAACACTTTCAGCGCAACCGCCAGATGGTGTCCATCCGGTGAAACCCGAAAGTTCTCGACGGCCATCGGCAAGGCACTGACCTGTTCGGCCTGGCCTCCCTGCGGGGCAACCCGGAACACCTGGGTATGTTGGTCGGCACGAGCCAAATAAAAGAGATACCGGCCGTCCGCTGACCAGCGCGGGCTGTTGCCTTCGACCAGCCGCTGCGGCCGGGCGCCCTGGCGTTGCAAGTCGAGAACATAGATGGCGCTAACCCGCTTGTTGGCGGCGAGATCCACACTGCTGACACTGAATGCCAGTTGCTGTCCATCCGCTGATAACTGTGGATCACTGACCCGATCCATGCGTACCAGATCGCGCACATTGAAGGGATGGCGCTCTTCTCCTGCCGTCGCCGCAGCGGACGTAGACACCATCGACATCGCCAGCAAACCCAAGTACATGAAAGCACGTTTCATCGAGGCCTCTCCTCTATTTGCGCTCGACCATAACCATGCTGTGCATCTCACACAAGCGCCATCAGTCATGGGCTGGCATACTCCAGTGCACCTCGAAAAACCGTCACGAGCAGGCTTAGTGCCAAGCGTCACAGTGTGAGAGTGCATGGCCGCCGACATAACCCCTCGTGCCGACAACCTCATCCTGGATCCCGGGTCTCTGCCCGGGATGACGAGATTTTTTATGAGCCAACGGGCTGCTGGTCTCTCACCGTGAATCACCGCGGAGGACCAACAAGCCGCCACCCACCATTGATCCGGCATGCAATATCGATGACCTATCGGTTCTTTCGAGCGCTCCAATAGCCATGTATCAAACGCTCCACCTGATCGATAATGGGGACGGCTTCCATAGCAGAATGTATGGCCGCCGACACGTCGGCCAAGATGGGATTTGTACACGCGGCCATGGCTCTGTTGCGGATTTTCTTATTGAAGCGGATCATGTACACACTGCATTGAACGATACCTAAAGCTTACGTGGTGTAACTTGCTGCGCAACATTGTAAGTGGTGCATCGCAATAATTTCTGCTAGTTTCCGCGCATGACACAAATCCGCATTATTAAGAAATATCCCAATCGTCGTCTTTACGACACCGAGATTTCGAGCTATATCACGCTCGAAGAGGTACGGCAGCTGGTTCTCGAAGGTGAAAAATTTGAGATCCACGACGCTAAATCTGACGAAGATCTCACCCGTAGCGTACTGCTGCAAATTATCTCGGAAAATGAAAGTGGTGGCCAACCCATGCTTTCAGTCCCGCTGTTGACGCAGATTATCCGCTTCTACGGTGATTCGCTGCAGGGCATGATGGGACCCTATCTCGAACGCAGTATCGAAGCCTTCCTGGAACAGCAGCAACAATTTCGTCAACAGTTATCCAGTGTGCTGGGACAAACCCCCTGGACCATGCTCAACGATCTCACCACTCGTAACATGGATGCTTGGCAAGATTTGCAACGCAGTCTGCTGAATGCGGCAGGAGACAAGAAGCCGCCCTCAGCCCCCCCGCCCTCTAGCGGGCAAGCCGCACCCGGATCACGCAGTACCCACCGGCGGCGCAGCTGAAACGGAGCCCCAAGCTTCCCCCGTCTTCGCTATCTGCCGGGCTATGGAGCAGCTGACTGCACCCGTAACAATTCTGATTCACCACCCACCTTTACTACGCCCCTTTAGTCCTACCGGCTGCTGAATCTTACCCAGCCGCCACCACCCACTACGTTTCTGGAAGCCCCTATGAGCCGACGTATCGCAATTGTTACCGGTGGTATTGGCGGTTTGGGTACTGCTACCTGTCAGCACCTGGCCCGGCAAAACTGCCAGGTTATTGCTGCGGACCTGCCCCACCGCAGCAAACAACTCGAAGTATTCCGTATTCATACCCGGGACTTAGCCGACAGCATCGATTTCGCCCCACTGGACGTGAGTGATGATGCGGCTTGTCAGCAGTTTGCTGAGGAAGTAAGCAGCCACTATGGCCATGTCGATATCCTTGCCAATGTTGCCGGAATTACCCGCGATGCCACCTTGCGAAAAATGCAACGCAGCCAGTGGGATGAACTGATGCGAGTCAACCTCGACGGGGTATTCAACATGACTCGTGCAGTAATCGAAGGCATGCTTGAACACGGCTTCGGGCGAGTCATCAATATCAGTTCGGTCAATGGCCAGACCGGACAATTCGGGCAGACCAACTACTCCGCTGCCAAGGCGGGGGTACATGGTTTCACTATGGCACTGGCCCGTGAAGTCGCAACCAAGGGCGTTACCGTCAACACGGTATCGCCGGGCTACTGCAAGACCGATATGGTCATGGCTGTACCTGAACCGATACGTCAAAAAATTATCGATCAAATTCCCGTTGGTCGCCTCGGCAGTCCTGATGACATCGGTCGCGCTGTGGCCTTTCTCGCCGCCGACGATGCCGGCTATCTCACCGGGATCAATCTACCCGTCAATGGCGGCTATTTCATGAGTTTCTGAGTGCGATATTCATCATAGATAATCTACCAACACGTCTATCCTGACAGGTCTTCAAGGTCGGGAAGGAAAGAGTACCTTCGCCCGCAGGCCTCGGGCCACCGCCGGGGCCCAGACCAACGCATAGACACCACCCTGAGCCGCACTGATCCGGTGCTCTCCAGAGCCCAGATGCAGTGCTTGCCCGCGCTGAATGTTGTGCCCATCAATCGTTCCGGCAACCGGGCCCTTGGCGTCCACTAATACATAGCTCTGTGGTATGCCCATATCGACACTTCGGGACTGTCCGGCCTGTAGCGAAAACCGCTGGCCTGCCACCCACAGGCGCCCTGCCAGCGGCAGATAACTGCGATCAATAAAACTATGGTCCCAAACCGGTATCCGGTAATTCATCAGCAACGGGGTAGCGGTGCGAATCAGATCTGCTTGCAGGTGTGGCTTGATCAAACCAAGCTGGATCCGCCGCAAAGTCACATCTTCGAAGACCCAATAGATAGGCCGGGGGCGAAAGATGGCGGCACCTTTGGCATCCATCACATAGGTTCCCGGGCGGCTGTACTGAAGCACCTTGGCCAGAAGGTGTTCCTCGCGCAGATACCGGTCTTGCCATGGCGGTCGCAGCACAAACAGTAAGCCGATCTCCACGACCAGTATGACGGTCACCCATAGAGTGGCTTTTCTACCGGGTCTGAGCAGATAAGTCCCCACTGCCGCGACAAACAGCAGGGGCAGAACCGGCAATAAATCCTGTATTGTCAGTAACGGCCAAAAACTAAACAATGCCCCGATATACAAAATTGCCGAGACCAGGACAAACAGACGCCGTAGGGTCTGCTGGGGATGGGGACTGCATGCCAGCCTGCGCCAGGCGAGAACACTCATCCACAGCAACGCCGCTGGGAAAAACAGAAATCGCCAGATACCGTCACGCCAGTCGCCCAGCCCGGGCGTCATGTTGTGCAGCACCGTGCCATACCAGGTCTGCGACCAGGCATGATGCAGGGCGAAAAACAGCGCAAACACGCCGAGTGGCAATGCCAACATCAGCAAGAACGGGAGCAAGCCCCGCAACCAGGGTCGCAGTGACCAGTGAGCAAAGCGTATTCGCCACATGATGGCCAACACAACACCGGCGATAAGCGCGGTGATCAGCAGCGGCAGGGTCTTCAGCGACACCGCAAAATCCAGCCCAACCAAGAATCCGGTCAGAGCCAGCCGGGGGATCGATATGCGCCCGGATACCAGCACCGCCACGGCCAACACCCACAAAGGTGCCCACAAATCATCGGTACGAAATTGCACGGTAGGGATGAAAAAAATCGGAAACACGGCCAGTAGCAGCGTTGCCACCCAAGCCACCCGCACCGACCAAAGGCGTCTTGCCATCCACCATGCGGCCGCAAGAGTGAGTAGATAAAACGGAATGACCGCGATACGCATCAAGGCCACAATATCGGCACGCTCACCCAGGAAAGCGAGTACCGGTGACATCAGCCATTGAAACAAGGGGGTGTGATTATCGAAAACATCCCGGTAGGGCAACAGATGCTGGGTCCAGGCCCAAACCACATGTAAATGCTGCGGCTCATCGGAATCGACCCGCAACGTCCAAGCGTACAAAACCCGCAGAACCAGCAAAACAAGCAGACCAAAGAGGCCCAGCACAACCCGCCGGGATGCTAGCGACTTGGAAGAATCAGGCATGGACAAGTGCGGCCAGGGAAACCGCTTGGGATGGAAACGCCCATGATCTCATACTTGCTTGGCAAGAAGTGCTGTGGCGCCACGATAGCGGCACAGATGCTAGCCAATGACAGCTCAAGATTTCCCACCGCTGGCAGCTTGCCAGATACTCTCTACCTCATGCAATCGGCTAGCCAGGGTCTCAAGCATTGGTTGACCGCTACTGCCTGGGGATAACCGTTCAGCAAGGCTTGCTTCGGGAGTACGCCCCTGCCCGCTCTCAGCGGTAGCCTGGGCCGCTTGTTGGTAAGCCTCGCGGAAAGGCACTCCGGCTACGGCCTGCTCAATGGCGGCATCGGTCGCATACATTGATGCTTCGATGGCTGCACGCATGCGTTCTGGCTTCCAGCGCATTCGGGTCAGTAAATCGGGGAGCAATTGCAGAGCTCCCAAGCCGTGCCCGAAACCATGGATCAGCGGACCTTTGCTGAACTGCAAATCTCGTTGGTACCCGGACGGCAGCGACAGCAATTGTTCGATCCCCACCCGGGCTGCGGCAACGGGGGCGTAGCTGGCACGCAGCAGTTCGATAACATCTGGATTGCGCTTATTGGGCATGATTGAGCTGCCGGTGGTGTACTCGTCAGGCAATGCAACAAAATCGAATTCTGCCGTTGTAAAAAGGCTCAAATCCCAGGCCAGACGACGCACATCCAACAAAGCCGTAGCCAACGCTTCCAGTGCTGCCAGCTCAAACTTGCCCCGTGACAGTTGGGCATACACCGGACTCACCTGCATTCTGGCAAAACCGAGTGCCGCCGTGCAGTAGGCACGATCCAGCGGCAGATTCACCCCATATCCTGCCGCGGTACCCAGCGGGTTGGCATCCAGCCAGTCATAGGCCTGCCGGGCCCGCCAGGCGTTGTCGATAAAGCCCTCGGCAAAACCTGAAAACCACATCGAAGTGGAAGACACCACGGCTCTCTGCAGGTGCGTATAACCGGGTAATGGCAAGGCCTGCTCATGGGCCCTTCGCAAACACACCGAGGCCGTATCCATACAATACCTGCCCAGTTCAGTGAGACGCTGCTTGATCCAAAGCCGACTGGCAACCAGTACCTGGTCATTGCGGCTGCGACCTGTATGGACCTTACGTCCTGCATCGCCCAAGCGCTCGGTCAAGTGAGCCTCTATGGCCGAATGACCATCCTCGTAGCGTTCATCCAACACAAAACGTCCGGCCCGGAAAGCGTCTGCCAAAACCTCCAATTCGCTTTGTAACGCTGCCGCTTCATCAGCGTCGACGACACCGATATGAGCCAGCCCCTGGACGTGCGCCATGCTGGCTTCGATATCGCATAAGAAAAATTCGCGATCCAGCAACACATCGCTACCGGCAAGAAATCGCATGATGCGCTCATCGGTGCGCACGCCCTGCTTTTGCCAAACCAGGTTACTCATGGGGAATTCCCGTCATTTCATCAAAACCCAGTGCCAGATTGATATTCTGCAGGGCCTGGGTGGCTGCCCCCTTGAGCAGGTTATCCAAAGTTGCCACCAGTACCGCCCGGCGACCCTCTGCGGCGACCGTAATCCCACCCAGTTCGGCATAATGCCGGCCCTGGATACGACTGACCCAGGGTGGGTCATCGCACAGGTGAATCAGTGGCTCATCGACATAGTGCCGGGTGTAGCGTTCCAACAGCTCCGCCCGGTCAAATTGACCCGCCAGATGCAGATCACAGGTCACACTCAAACCCCGAAAATGTGGCGCTACGTGGGGCATAAATTCGACGCCCAGACCCAGATGGTGGCTCGCCTCCCGTTCATGGATGTGTCCCGTCAACTGATATGGCATAAGGTTATCGCGGAGCATTTCGGGATCATTCTTGGCCGATGGGGTCGTTCCCGCTCCCGAATAACCGGAGACTCCGAAACAGACCGGTGCCGCAGACAACTCCGCAACCAAGGGGGCGATCGCTAGTTGCATGGCGGTGGCATAGCAACCGGGATTACTGATACGCCGCTGGCCGGTATAGCGGTCTCGGGTCAATTCGGGAAGTCCGTAATACCACCTCGCATCAAAACGATAATCGGCAGAAAGATCCACAATCAGCGTCTCGGGGGCACGTTGCTCAAGAGCTTCCACAAAGCGCCCGGCCTGACCATTCGGCAGAGCCAGGATCACGACTTCTATACCCCGTTCGGCAACTTCCATCGGTTCGAGATGTTGGTAATAAAGGCCTCCCGTATCGACGCCGAGGTGGGCGGCAACATACTGCCCATCCAGTTTACGTGACGCCACCAAGGCAAGCTCGAGCTGGGGATGAGGCACCAGCAAGCGCACCAGTTCTGCACCGGCATGCCCACGGGCACCAACAATTCCCACGCGAATACTCATGACAGGCCTTCCCCCAATGTTGCCGGCCGGGTAACACAATGGGCGACACAGCTCTCGATAACATGAAAGTCCTGGATGCCGTACCAGAACACCTTCCAGCGCTCCTGCTTGTAAAAGCCATCGGCCTCAGAGTAATAGAACGAGTTGACTGAGTTGCCATGCTGGGAGCGCCAGAACAACTCTGGATTCTGATCCCGCATAATCTGCCAAACTGCCCGTCCCAGTCCCTCGCCCTGCGCTTCATCCAGTACCGCAAATTTGTCCAGATACGTGCGTCCCTGTTCCTGGGTCAGGACCATGGCGGCTCGATAGTTCTCGCTGATATAAACGCGATAAGGAGTTATTTTCTCAAAGTAGTCACTGGCAAGCTTGCGGCCAAAACTGTATTCAATCAGGCGGCGCAGCCGATCCAGGTCGATGCCCACCCAGGAATCAAAATGCAATACTTTCTCCCCCCGTCGGATCAGGGTCCCGGAACCACGGTGGGTGAAAAGCTCTTTGGCCAACTCCGCAGGACGAGTTATCGACACTGAGGAGGCCAAGGGTAAATCATCCAGCAGTTTTTTGACCTGTTGGAGCTTCAAGCGCATGCCTGAATGCAACCAGGGCTGAGCCAGCAGCTCCTCGTATTCCGTGGACAGATTGATCGAATCGATAATCTGGCCCGACCCATTGAGCAAGCCTCCCGTCGCGGTAAGAAAGATGATCTTGTAGGGTTGCAGGGCATGCACCAGTTGTTTGGCTGAAAAATCAGCATTGATATTGAGAATCTGCCCGGCTTCTGTCTCGCCCAGGGAAGCAATGACCGGGATCGAGCTGGCGCGCAAGCTGGCTTCAATCGGTGCCAGCTCAACCCGATGGATACGGCCGACCAGCCCATACCGTTCCCGGTCGAGGAATTCAGCATCAAACACTCCGGACAATATGGATGTAGCCCGGGCATCGACTGCTTGCAAAGCCTCGACCAGCTGCAGGTTTTGGGTCTGTAGCACCCGCCGCACCACGGCTAACGCCGCCGTCGGGGTGACCCGCAGTCCATCAATAAGTTGTTTTTCGATACCGGCCGAGGCCAGTGCTTCATCCAATTGGGGACCTGCACCATGGATAACTATGGGCGTCAACCCAACCTGTTGCAGGAACGCCAGCGACGAGGTCAGAGCTTCCAGATCATCACGAAGCACCGCCCCACCGACCTTGACCACGGCAAAACGTTTGGCATCAACTTGCGAGAACCGCCGCAGGTATTGATGGATCTCCTTGGCGCTGCCCATACTCGAAAGTAACCGCACAATGGTCTGGCGAAGTTGTTTATGCGCGTCCATCATGGATGATCCGGTGCAGATGATTGGCGTAACTGGATAACTGCTCCAGCGCGACCCATTCGTCGGCGCTATGGGCTTGCTCGATTGAGCCCGGACCGAATACCAACGAGACATATCCGGCCGCGGAAAATAGCGAGGCTTCGGTCCAGAAATCGACAGCATTGCCAACTGGAAGCCCCAGTGTGAGGGCCAGATCCTGAGCTTGCAGGCGTTGCTGCTCGGCATTTCCGGATGTATCGGACGGTAGTGATGGGCCGCAGAAGGTTTCCTCAAACTCCGCCGGCACAATGTCAGTTACCGTACGAAAGGCCTCCAACAGCTCACTATGATCCATGGATGGCAGCGGTCGAAAACCGAAGCGAAGTTCCGCTTCAGGAGCAATCACATTGGCCTTGATGCCTCCTTCGATACGGCCGATATTGAACCTGAGACCGGCCAGACCGCCGAATCGCTGCTGGGCTTGCGCCTCGACCAGATCAAGCGCCTTGTTCCCCCAGCGTACCGCCTGATGCAAGGCTGAATCCCCGGCCCGTTGGGTAGCCGAGGCATGTCCGGCACGGCCAGTAAACCGCACCCGCACCGAATGGTTGCCGCGGTGAGTCAGTACCGCCTCACAAGCTGTCGGCTCGGCCACAAGCACCGCATCGAAATTACTTTTCCGGGCAATAAAAGCAGCAATACAACGCCCATCATTAGCTTCCTCGTCGGTACTGAACAAGAATGCGCAGTCACCCTGTGAGTACTGAGCCACCGCCAGCATGGCCGCCGCTGCACCCTTGATATCGCAAGCCCCCAGGCCGACCGCACGCTCAGCCCCTACACCCAGTTCGAACGGATTGCTACGCCAATGCGGCGAGTCCGGCACCGTATCCAGGTGTACATTGCAGAGCAGGTGTGGCGTACCCCGTACTGCCAGCAGACTGACCGCACCGGCACCGTGGTCGGTAAGGGTTATTGCAAAGCCGCTCAATTGCTGCCGCAGATAGTCGAAAATCCCCCCCGTAGTGATAGTTCGGGGTGGGTTGCGGGTGTCAAAGGCCACCAGCGCTTGTAGGTGTTCGAGGGTATTTTTCAGCAGGTTCATGGTACGTGAAAGTGATTGGGGAAAAGTGAGGATCGGTACCGGCCGAAAAGCCTTAGGACGGTTCTTTTTCGGTCGTAGCGTTACGATTGTGGTTACGGTTGACCTGCGCCCACAAGGTTGAACTCATGCCGTACAAACGAATAAATCCTTCCGCTTCGGCCACGCCCCAATCGGCAGCTTGCGCATACGTGGCGCCCTCGGCATTGAGGATGTGTGGCGAGGACACCGCCACGGCATCCACACGGCCGCCGGCGGTTTCCAGGGTTACTTCCCCCACAACACAACGCTGGCTGGACGCCAGGAACGACTCCAGATCGGTCTTCAGTGGATCATAGAAAAATCCCTCATAAACCAGTTCCACCCACTTGCGGGCCAGCTCGGGTTTGTAACGATTCTGCGCCTTGGAGAGCACCGCTTCCTCCAGGGCGCGGTGCGCGGTGAGCAGCGCCAACAGTCCCGGAGCCTCGTAAACGATGCGGCCCTTCAAGCCGATAGTGGTGTCACCCGTATACAAACCACGGCCCACCCCATACGCGGCAAACAAGGTATTCAATTTCGCTAGCAGGCGATGTCCCGGCAAGCGCTCACCATTCAACGCCACCGCTTCGCCTTGTTCAAATTGCAGGCGGACTTGCAGGGCCGATGCCGGCCATTGCTCGCGTGCTGCACACCAACCTCGGGCGCCTTTTCCGGGAGCCTGCCAGCGGTCAACTTCACCTCCGGACAGGGTAACCCCCAGCAGATTCTCGTTGACGGTGTAGGCCTTCTGCATGGCCCGAACGGCAAAGCCGCGTTGCTCGAGAAATGCCTGTTCGTAGGCCCGTACCGCTGGATGTTCCTTCTGGATCTCACGAATTGGCGCGAGAATGTGATAGTCACCCAAAGACTTGACTGACAGGTCGAAGCGCACCTGGTCATTGCCCATGCCGGTACAGCCGTGGGCGATGATCCGGGTGCCCAGTTCATCGGCACGCTGCAACGCGGCCTCGACGATCAGATAGCGGTCCGATACCAACAGTGGGTATTGGCCCTGATAGCCCTCCCCGGCCCAGATAAAGGGACGAACGAACTTGTTCCAAAGCGCCGGGCCCCCATCAATCGTCAGGTGGCTGGTCACCCCCAATTCAGTCGCGCGCTGCTCGATGTAAGCGCGTTCCTCGGCATCCACACCACCAGTATCTGCGAACACCGTATGCACGGCATAGCCGCGTTCGATGAGCCACGGAATGCAGAAACTGGTATCGAGCCCACCGGAATAAGCCAATACAACAGCGGTTGGGGCTGGCCCGGAGGGATGAGAAGTCGGTGCGGTCTGATTCATAGTGGCAGGCAGATAAATGAGTGAAAATGGGGGGTTCGGATAAGCGACCGGCGACCTAGGCTGCAGCCACTCCGGGTTGCTCCAGCAATGCAGTCATGATCGCTTTTTGCACATGCAAGCGATTTTCGGCTTCATCGATAGCGAAACAGGTTGCAGAATCCAGCACCGCATCCGTCGCCTTGACGTTGCGTCGCAACGGCAGGCAATGGCTGAACAAACCTTGCCGGGTCAAGGCCATCTTGGCTTCGTCGACAATGAAATGGCGATACTGTTCCCGCAGCGGACGTTCTTCGTCCCAGCGGCCGAAATACGGCAGGGCACCCCAACTTTTCGCGTAAACCACATCAGCATTCCGGTAGGCCGATTCCAGATCGTGGCTTACTGTCAACGAACCTCCCATTTCTGCAGCATTGCAGCGGGCCGTTGCCATGTACTGCTCATCCAGCAGGTATTCCGGGCTTGGGCATAACAGGGTTACATCCATCCCAAAACGCGTAGCGATCATCAGTGCCGAATTGGCTACGGCGGTGTTCAAGGGCCGGGGGTGGTAGGTCCAGGTAAGCACATATTTTCTCTTCTGCAGATCACCGAGACGTTCCTGCATGGCCATCACATGGGCCATTTCCTGGCACGGGTGGGTAATCGTTTCCATGTTAATCACCGGAACTGTGGCGTGCTGGGCAAAGGCCCGCAGAACTTGATCCTGCCTGTCCACCGACCAGTCCTGAAATTTTGGAAAGCAGCGAACCCCGATCAGATCCACATAGCGACTCAGAACCCGGGCCACCTCGATGATATGTTCCTCGGCCTCGCCATCCATGACGGTCCCGAGTTCGAACTCCATCGGCCAGCTATCTTTTCCAGGCGCCAAGATCACCGCATGGCCACCGAGCTGATGGGCTCCCAACTCGAAACTGGTACGGGTACGCATGGATGGATTGAAAAAAAGTAACGCAATCGACTTCTCCTGCATCGCGTGGCCCCGGACTTGACGCTTGAAGGCAGCAGCTTGCGTTAGCATCGCGTCGAGTTCAGCACGGCTCCAGTCCTGGGTGTTAAGAAAATGGCGAAGAGTCATCATCAGATCCTGCAAAAAAATAGATTGGGATAAAAGAATCAGTGTGCGGAAAACACAAAACCCGACCATCGGCCGGGTTTTGCTTGGTTCATCAATACACCACGAAACGACAGCTACCCGGCAGGTCGGAATACGTCCATTCGGCGCGCCCGCGAAGTCATGCCAGTAGCCATACAGGCACGGGGCAGAAGATGCGGGCTATCACAGCGGGAAGCGTGGTTCATGTCTCTATAGGATCACGTCCCGGCGCTGGGTGCAAGCCGTGGGGTAGCCCGTAGTCAAAAGGGAACCTCTCAAAACTGTCACGAGCGGGCCGAGTGCAAGACCTCGTGAAGTGAGCGATGAGACCTATCAAGGTGATAGGCGAGGAGCCAACGAGCGCACGACACCGCAAGCGGTTCGCGCAGTAGGTTTTTAGAGGTTCCCAAAAGTACCGGCCCAACTACCAGTCTAGTCTGCCGGAGTGATGTCGATGCGAATGCGCAGACGGTCACCGGGGTCATAATTGAGGCGCGACATATAGACATCGCCGTGATACCGATACTCGACGTCATAGCCGACTATACGGCGATGCTGCGACTCACGGAGGACTTCCTGGCAGCGGGTCTGACTCGAAACCTGTGGCTGACTCCCCGCGCGGTTACCAATGACCCCGCCAACGATGGCCCCCCCAATGGTTGCCGCACGCCGGCCATTACCGTGACCCATAGTGTGACCCAGTGCACCACCGATGACCGCCCCGAGTAGGGTCTCGGCGGTATTGCCACGGCCCTCTGTTACCACCCGCCGCGGGTAACAATTCTGGATCGGTTGGCGTACCTCGACCAGACCATAAACCGGGTCCACACGCAGCACATTGGCCCATGCATAATATACGTTGCCGCGATCGGGCAGCGGAGGATAGTTATTTCCTACATAGCCGGAGTCCTGAGCCCATACTGGCAGGGCCAGCAGCAATGCCAATATCGCCACAGATAGTATTTTGAACATTTCGAGCTCCAGCGGGGCACAGGACCATTTACCCTTTGCCACCTATTTCAACAAACCCAGCCTGAATCAGGGCTGCATCCGGCACTGCTAAACTGAACAACCTTCCCATAACCTGTACCCGCATGAGACTTTTCAATACTCTGAGTCACCAACTCGAGATCTTCGAACCACAAGACCCACACCGCGTTACTATGTACCTGTGCGGTCCGACCGTGTATCACTACGTACATATCGGCAATGCCCGGCCTGCCGTGGTCTTCGGTCTGCTGGTACGTCTATTGAGAAGAACTTGGCCGGATCTGATATTTGCACGCAATATTACCGACGTTGATGACAAGATCAATGCTGCAGCCGCCACTCTGGGAGAATCGATACAGACCCTGAGTCAACGTTATGCTGAAGCCTATCGAGCCGACATCGACAAACTCGGCGTCGCCGCACCGGATGTCGAACCCCGAGCCACGCAACATATTGATGCCATCATCCGCATGATTCAGCGATTGCTGGACAACGGTTGTGCCTACGCCGCCGAGGGCCATGTGCTGTTCGAGGTTGCCCATTTTCCTGAATACGGCCACCTTTCGGGCCGCTCTACCCGGGAGATGCTGGCCGGCGCCCGCGTCGAAGTGGCCCCGTACAAGAAAGCCCCCGGCGATTTTGTGCTGTGGAAACCTTCCTCCGATGACCTACCTGGCTGGGAAAGTCCCTGGGGGCGGGGCCGGCCCGGCTGGCACATGGAATGCTCGGCCATGGCCGAAGCCCATCTAGGCGAGACCATCGACATCCACGCCGGAGGTATCGACCTGCAGTTTCCTCACCATGAGAACGAAATTGCCCAGAGTACCTGCGCGCATGGCGGCAAACCCTTCGCCCGCTTTTGGCTGCATAACGGCATGCTGACCTTCGGTGGGCGCAAGATGTCGAAATCCCTGGGCAACGTGCGACTGTTGCACGATTTGTTGCAACAATACCCACCCGAAGTTTTACGTTTGATGCTGATCAAAGCCCATTATCGTCAACCCCTGGAATGGTCCGACGAAACACTCGCTCAAGCCCGTGCAACCCTGGATGGCTGGTATGGTCTGCTCCGTGATCTGGGTCGCCCGGCGTCCAGCAGCAAGCCGCTTCACCCTGCCTTTCTGGCCGCGCTGGA
>QILI01000007.1 GCA_003233305.1 Mizugakiibacter sp. | reverse complement strand
CAGTCGTGGCAGAACCCGGGCCATAACGGGTAACAGAGTAGCGGCAAAAAGCCTGCGCCGTAGTGGCGGCAGACCCAACACCAAGGCCAGTGCTGTGCTGAGCAGAACCAGAATATACCAAGTCGGGCTGAGCCCAGCGCTGGCTTGCCAGGCCCACAGCGCCAGCACCGCTACCGTTCCGGCAATGCCGCCCCAGCCGGGTCGGCCAAGAAACGCGCCAAGCCCGAACAGAAGCAGAGCGATCAGCACGATATACACAACCAGCATGACAACCTCCAGGATGGGAGCGTTACTTACTGTGACCGTCTCTCAAGATGGTAGTGCAGATTGTTATGGGAACATTACCGATCCCGTGTTGGCTGGCGGTTGCTGTTCAGCTTGCTAGCTAAGCAGGTCTCCGCGCGGCCCTGCCGGGGCAGATACACTGTAAGGCGCATCCATTCACCACCCAGGGGATCTTGGCGGTGAGTACTGTGGAAGGTGTCGATGAAAGAAAAACACGAAATCGTTAGTAATTGGTTGCCACGCTATACCGGAATCCCGCTTGAGGACTTCGGTCAGCACATTCTGCTTACCAATTTTAGCCATTATCTGGAACGTTTTGCGGCCTGGTACGAGGTGCCAATACGCGGTGTTGACCGGCCCATGCCTACCGCCACGGCCGACGGGATCACCATGATCAACTACGGCATGGGTAGCCCCAATGCCGCTACCATCATGGATTTGCTGTCTGCTGTGGCTCCCAAAGCCGTGTTGTTTCTGGGCAAGTGCGGAGGTTTGAAGAAGAAAAACCGGATCGGTGACCTGGTATTGCCGATTGCCGCCATTCGCGGCGAAGGCACCAGTAACGACTACTTGCCGCCGGAGGTCCCGGCAATGCCGGCCTTCCAGTTGCAACGGGCGGTATCGACTATGATCCGCGATCTTGGTCACGATTACTGGACCGGAACCGTATATACCACCAACCGTCGGGTCTGGGAACACGATGAGTCCTTCAAGGAATATCTGCGCCGTACCCGCAGCATGGCGATCGACATGGAAACCGCCACGGTGTTCGCGGCCGGCTTCGCCAACGGCATTCCCTGCGGGGCTCTGTTGCTGGTATCCGACCAGCCGATGATCCCTGAAGGCGTCAAGACCGAAACCAGTGACCGCGTGGTGACCGAACACTTTGTCGAAATCCACATCCGTATCGGCATTGAGGCGCTCAAGTTGGTACGTCGCCACGGTCGCAGCGTCAAACATTTACGTTTCGAGGAGGATATCGACTGAAGGGAACCTCGCAAAGCCTACTGTGCGAACTGATTGCGGTGTCGTGTGCTCGTTCGGGTCTCGCCTATCGACTTGATAGGTCTCGTTGCGCACTGCGCGACTTGCGGCACTCGGCCCGCTCGTGACGGTTTCTGGAGGTTCCCTGAAGATTGCAATCAGCGCATGCCCGGAGCATCCGGTTGGGGTGAGTTCCCCGCAAACATTCATGCCGTATGAGCAGAGGAAGTTCAATGAAATTATCTAAGCAGGTGCGGGGCTTGAGTGGGTTGATGGTCACCGTGTTGCTGATGGCTTCCCCGGCCTGGGCGGCACCCGCGTCGAGTTTCCAGATCGTTGAGAGTGTGCCCATAGGTACGGTGTATGGGCAAGCCGGGGTGCCACGCACCCAGCAGGTGTGGCTGGAGATGATCCGCAATGCTCACACCCGCATCGACATTGCCGCGTTCTACATCGCCAACCAGCCGGGCAAGGCCCTACAACCGGTACTCGATGCCTTGGCTAACCGGGCCCGTGCCGGGGTCAAAGTGCGCATCCTGCTCGATCAGACCTTCATGCGCGAAAGTCGGTCCAGCTACCAACGGCTACGCCAGGTACCCAATATCGTCATCAGGGTCCTGCCGGTGGATAAATTGACCGGTGGGGTGCTGCATGCCAAGTATTTCATCGTCGATGGGGTGAGCGTATTTGTAGGCAGCCAGAACTGGGACTGGCGGGCACTCAGTCAGATCCATGAGATCGGCGCACGCATCCGCAACCGGCGTTTTGCCCGCACCTTCGAGGCGGTATTTGAATTCGATTGGCGACTGGCCGGCGACCCCAGCTTGCCCAAGGCGGCGAAAGCTGCGGTCCGACGGCCACACTTTGCCCCGGTCACGGTGGCAGATCCGGTGATCTTGCGAGGTGCGAACGGGGCGCCGCTGGTAGCGTTCCCGGCCTTCAGCCCGCCGTCCATGAGCCCGCGCTGGGTCAGCGCCGAGCAGCCGCAACTGGTGCAGCTGATCGAGTCAGCACAGCACACTCTGCGAGTACAGGTGATGACTCTGTCGGCACTGATTCACTATGGCCCCAGAGGCTACTGGCCGGCTCTGGACACCGCCCTGCGTGATGCCGCCGCGCGCGGCGTCAAGGTGCAGATCATCGTGGCTAACTGGGCCTTGCGCCGGCCCATGCAGGCCTACCTCAAGAGCCTCGCTGCGTTACCCGGTATTACCGTGAAGTTCAGTAGCCTGCCCCAGGCGGCGACGGGATTTATTCCCTATGCACGGGTCGAGCACTGCAAGTATGCCGTGGCCGATGATCGGCGTGTGTACCTTGGTACTGGCAACTGGCAGTGGAGCTATTTCAACAACAGCGTCGATGCCTCGGTGTTTATCAGCGGCAGCGGCCCGGCCCGGGCCCTGACTCGGATTTTCGAGCGCGACTGGAAGGGCCCTTATGTGACCACGCTACAGCCCGGCAGGCACTACAGTCCACCGCGGATCCGCTGACTTAAAGCGTAATCCACAACGCCCGGCCTGGACCGGGCGCTACGGATCAGAGCGGAACCTGCCCCGCCCCGGCAACGGGGATGAGCCGATGGTCAGTGAGTCGGTTGTGAGCCGGGAAAGCTCAGTGACAGACCCGAACCCTGCACCGTTTCTACCCAGTCGATGGTGATGCCCTGGGCACGCTGGGCGCTGCCCGGATCTAGATGCACCTCAATACCGTTGATGGTGCTGACGATATCGTTGGCATCGGCTGGGGCAATCTGAAAGCTGGCCGATAGATCGGCACTGATTTCCAGATGCAGTACGCCATCGCTGGCGTCACTCATGCCGCCACGGATGGCTTCGGCAGCGAGGTCGGTGACCGTGAACACAGGTGGGGTACGATCCGGCTCGGGTACCCCAAATAGCCGATGCAACTCACCGCTGGCGTACATCTGGCGGATGATATCCGCGCCTCCGACCAGCTCGGCATCAATATAAAGTTGTGGAATGGTTGGCCATTCAGCGTAGAGCTTGATGCCTTCACGAAGGTCCTGGTCTTCCAGCACATTGACCGTGTGATACTCAGGCAGCATCTCATTGAGAATACCCGTTGCGGAAGCAGAAAAGCCACACATTGGCTGGCTGCGCGTGCCTTTCATAAACAGCACCACGTGGTGTGACTTCAGCAGTTCATCAATACGGGTCTTCAGGGCAGGATCCAGCGACATAACAGGGGTCCGGTTGGGGATGAATGAACTATTGTAGCGCGGCTGCGCGTCCAGCTATCTGGGGCGTTCAGCCCCGGCTCACTGAGCCAAGTATCTTTTTGAGTTTACGCTTGGGAACATCAGGTCCGGAAGTGCTGAGTTGTACTCGGCAAAAAACAGTCAAGTCCAGACTGCCATCGGGCAACAAATGGCAGGTTTTAAGCAACAACCTGAACGGTGTCGAGGTTGCCTGCGATAAATTCCGGGTGAAATATGTGTCTGAATCGGTGATGAATATCGTTTCAATCGGTAGGATCCGCCATGTATTTTTGGAATACGAAGTGTGATCTATCCGGGGTCTGATTTTGACGTAGCTAAACGCTGGAATGCCAGATGCTCTGGGCCAGGAGGCATATTTTGATAAGCCGTTCGACGTGGGGTTTACCGTGGCGGGTTTCGAGTTCGGTCTGCTGCCGGATGGACAGGCGGGTAGCACCGGGCCGCAGTCCCTATGGGGGATGGAAGAGATCGATTCTGCGTATGCCCGTTTACTACAACTCAGGCTAACACAGCTGGATCAGGCTACCGGGGTAGATGGGAATATCAAGGTGGCTGCAGTACACAATCCATATGGCAATCATCTAGGGTCGATCGAAAATCCACATTTCGATGCGGGTGCAGTATGCTGAACTAGGACTCAGGTTCGATCATGTTCCATTCTTGGTTGCCGTTATAAAACAATGCTCGGGTACCAGGACTGGTGCTGGCAAAGCAATCACCCTGTACAATGAATCGAACCCTTTTTAAGGGTAGCTTTGTCTGCCTCAATATATCTTATTGATTAAGGAGATTGCTATGTCACATGAAGGCTATCATGAACGCTTAGAAGAATTGTCCGCTGAAACCCGGGATATGCATCGAGCCATTGTCTCGCTCATGGAAGAATTGGAAGCGGTGGATTGGTACAACCAGCGAGTGGACGCCTGCGTGGATGACGAATT
Source organism: Mizugakiibacter sp. (assembly GCA_003233305.1). Taxonomy (GTDB): domain Bacteria; phylum Pseudomonadota; class Gammaproteobacteria; order Xanthomonadales; family Rhodanobacteraceae; genus Metallibacterium. The sequence continues at coordinate 12,458 of QILI01000007.1, read as the reverse complement.
GCAGGCGATTCTCGCCCATAACCGGGATGAGGAGAAGGAACATGCGGCCATGCTTCTGGAATGGATGCGTCGCCAGGATCCAAAGCTCGACAAGGAGCTGAAGGATTATCTGTTTACAGAAAAGGCGATCGCTCACTCATAGATCGGTTAGGGTAGCCTGAACAACCGTGACCGGTGGGTGTAGTGCGAGCAGACACAGGATGGGCGACGAAGTCTGTAAAGTGGATAAGCAAGTAGCGAATGAGTGCGTGGTCTCAGCATCGGTTCGCGTCATAGCTTATTTGAGATATCTGTCAGGATCAGGTGAAAGCTATGTATCACCACTATCAGGACAAGCTGGTTGAACTCACCGACGCCGAGATCAGGTTTCATCACTACTATTTTCCCTGGGGCGATCAAAGCGTGCTGTTGAAACAGATTGAGTCTATCGAAGTGACTCCGGCTACGATCATGAGAGGGCGTTGGCGAATCTGGGGTACGGGAGATTTCCGTACCTGGTTTCCGCTAGATATCAAGAGGCCAGCCCGTGAGCGGATATTTGTTGCAAGGCTACGCGACAGTTCACGGCGTATTGGCTTCACGGTCGAAGATGCGGCGAAGGTTGAGGCTGTCCTAAAGGATTTGGGGTTATTGCATCCAGTATCTTTGGATTAAACCCCTGTCACAGGCGTTACTAGAGGTGAACAGACTTCATTTAGATACGAAACAGCACACATTATTACCAGTAGTTGTATATAAGGAATGACCATGACTAAAACTATGATTTCGTCTATTCGGGCCATGGAGATACTCGATTCGCGTGGTAATCCAACAGTACGAGTGTTCGTCGAACTTGATGATGGCACGAGCTCTGTTGCCTCGGTGCCATCCGGGGCAAGTACCGGCGAGAATGAGGCAATGGAGTTGCGAGATGGTGATACGAGTCGGTATGCGGGCAAAGGCGTACTCCAGGCGGTATTGAATGTAAACGAGAAGCTTGGACCGCCCTTGGTAGGTATGGATGTGTATCAGCAACCCTTGATTGACCGTGCCATGATCGAGCTGGATGGAACCTCGAATAAATCGAAGCTTGGTGCGAATTCGATACTGGGCATATCCATGGCTGTCGCCCGGGCTGCTGCACTGTCATCTGGAATACCTCTTTACCAATACCTGGGTGGTGTCGGGGCAAGAAGGCTGACCGTTCCCTGCATGAACATTATTAATGGTGGTGAGCATGCCGATAATAATGTGGATATCCAGGAATTTATGGCTGTGCCACTGGGGGCACCGACTTTCCGCGAGGGTCTGCGTTATGTTTCAGAAACCTTCCACACACTTAAGAATATTCTTAAAGATCGAGGACTTGCAACCAGCGTTGGTGATGAAGGCGGCTTTGCACCTAATCTCAGCAGCAATGAGGATGCCATAGAGACAATTATTCAGGCTATTGAGAAGGCAGGCTATAAGCCAGGTGCCGATATTGCGATTGCCGTCGATAGTGCGGCCAACTCGTTTGCGGTTGACATGCAAGGCAACTATGACCTGAAATGGTCAGGCACAGGAGTCATGAGAAACGATGACCTGATTGCCATGGCAGAAGAGTGGGTATCGAAATACCCAATTATTCTTTGGGAAGATCCCTTGGCTGAAGGTGACTGGGAAGGATTCCAGAAGTTTACTCGTCGGCTTGGGGGGAAGATCGAGGTAGTCGGTGATGATAACTTTGTAACCAATACTCAGTATATCCACCGGGGAATAGAAGAAGGCACAGCTAATTCTTCACTAATAAAACTTAATCAGATAGGTACTGTAACTGAGGCTATAGAAGCAGTACGCATGTGTCGTGATGCAGGCTGGCGCTACTTTATATCTCACCGCTCTGGAGAAACAGAAGATACGTTTCTAGCCGATTTTGCAGTAGCTATGGACGGTGGGCATTTGAAAACCGGGTCGGTATGCCGGGGCGAGCGCATTTCTAAATACAACCGCTTGTTAGAAATCGAGCAAGAGCTAGGTGAGGCAGCTCTGTATTATTGGAGCTGATTGCTTTCTTGTCATTGCGCCAAGTCGTCAAGCTTGCTGGATATTGTGAGGAAGGGTTGTTCGCGTCTTGCATTGAGACGCGACCAACGTTCCCATTGTTCGACCCCATCGCCGTAAAGCGAAGTCCGAGCGGAGAATTTAGGGCTTTTTCTTGCGGCGGCGAACCGGACCATGTCCTGTTGAGGGAGGCTTGGATTCCTCACCGGCCCGGCTAATCTTTAACTGCTGACCGGCTACCCAGACTCTCTTCAAATGCTGGAAGGTTTCAGCGGGCATGGACTCAGGCAGGTCGACATGACTGAAGTCGTCACGGATGTCGATACGGCCGATATAACGGCTGTCGAGATCGGCTTCGTTAGCAATGGCACCAACGATGTTACCAGGCTTAACCTTGTGTCGGGCACCCACTTCGATGCGGTAGCGCTGCATACCCGGTTCGGGGGGGCCCAAGTGTTTCGGTGGACGGGTGCTGGGCTGGCGCGATTTAGGTTCGTTCCGGGTCCATTCGGTCTTGGGTGGCGGGGCCGGTTTGTTCTGTAAAAGCAAGGGTGTGTCGCCTTGAAGAAGCTTGGCCAAGGCAGCAGCAATCTCCATGGCGGGGACGTTATGTTCTTGCTGGTATTGCTCGATCATCTGGTTGAACAGGCCCAGATTCTCGTTGCCAAGGGTATCGGTAATCCGTTGTTTAAAACGGGCGATGCGTCGGTCGTTAATCAACTCGGTGGAAGGTAACGCCATGATTTCAATTTTTTGCCGAGAGGCCTTTTCGATGACGTACAGCATCCGTTTCTCGCGTGGGGCGATAAACAGGATGGCGTCACCCTGGCGTCCGGCCCGGCCGGTACGCCCGATCCGGTGAATATAGGCTTCGGCATCGTAGGGAACGTCGTAATTGATGACATGACTGATGCGCCTCACGTCAAGGCCACGGGCGGCGACATCGGTGGCCACCAGAATGTCGAGCTTGCCGTTCTTCAACTTCTCAACGGTACGTTCTCGCTGACTTTGTTGGATATCACCATTGAGTGGTGCTGCAGCATAGCCACGCGCTTGCAGCTTTTCTGCCAACTCGGTTGTGGCAGTTTTGGTGCGCACGAAAACGAGCATGGCATCAAAAGGCTCAGCTTCCAGAATCCGGGTCAGGGCATCCAATTTATGCAGGCCACTGACCGGCCAAAAGCGCTGTCGTATGGTCTCGGCTGTGACCGTCTTGACCTTGATGGTGATCTGCTCGGGCTGGTTCAGATGTTTTTGGGCAATACGACGGACCTGCTGGGGCATGGTGGCTGAAAACAGCGCAATTTGCCGATTGTCAGGGGTCTGCTCCAGCACCCATTCCACATCGTCAATAAAGCCCATACGCAGCATTTCGTCCGCTTCGTCGAGCACCAGCGCACGGAGTTGCTCCAGTTTCAGGGTGCCACGACGCATATGATCCATGACTCGCCCGGGGGTGCCAACCACGACCTGTGCACCGCGTTTCAGTGCACGAATCTGGCCGCGATATTCCTGGCCGCCATAGATAGGCACCACATGAAAATCCTGCATGCGCATGGCGTATTTCTGGAAAGCCTCGGCGACCTGGATAGCCAGTTCGCGGGTCGGCGTCAGTACCAGCACCTGAGGCTCTTTATTGCGCACATCGATTCTGGAAAGTAGTGGCAGAGCAAAGGCTGCGGTCTTGCCGGTACCGGTCTGGGCCTGGCCTACGACATCCTTGCCGACCAACAACAATGGGATAGTCTGTGCCTGGATGGGGGTGGGGACTTCGTAACCAACTTCATCCAGTGCTTGCAGCAAGGGTTCAATCAAGGCCAATTGGCGAAACGTAGAGATGGGGTCGGCAGTCATGGTGAGTACCTAAAATCGATAATAATTGGCGATCAGAAAAGTGGGCGGAAGCGGTTGATCAGTTACCGCGCGCTAGTAATGGGGGTTGGGGGCAGGATCGTATGCAGCTAACCGGCCAGGATGCCGTGACGCATAGCCATTGCGGAACCTCAAATAATAACATGTATCTTCAAAGAGTGGGGATAGGCCTTGTTTTGCCATATTGCTGTAGCGAATGACCGGTATCTTGCATCAGTACGGATGTGGTGAAACAGGAGTTGCCCGATGATTGAACCCATAAGTTGGCATTGACCTTATCGGGACGGTATTTTCCAATCTGTCAATGAGTCTGAACCGGTGTGTAAGAGCGCTGTCTGTCATCATCCCAGGTGCCGAGCGCCTGCAGGTGGGTGATGGGTGACCCTGTGTGTGGTGCCACCCGAAAGAGGCGCGCCACCCCGGGCACCTCTTGTCCTTGTCATCCCGGGCATCGACCCGGGATCCAGGCTGAGGTCGTTTCTACGAGACCGGTCAGCGTAGGCAAAATCAGCAAACAAGATTGTCTGCCCACTGCGTGGCTATGGTTTTCTTCACTGGATTCCCATCTGCGCGGGAATAACGAGCAAGGGCCCAGGCTTGCCCTCTGCCGTAGTTTTCAGTGAGGGCTCAGGGTCAAGTCCATTGGGTGGTCGGTATGGGGGCGGTCAGTGCGTTGCCCGATCATGAACGGAACCCGATTCCGCTTCAGTTCACCCCAGACTCATTTCATATTGGACATGGGACTTGCACGGAGGATTTAACTTGGCAGACTGGGTAGGACTTATCCATCCGCTTGGTCTATGGCTTCGTTCATTACCCTACTTGCCGAGGTGCATCGCTGTACTCTTTGCAGCGCACATTTGCCGCTTGGCCCTCGGCCGGTGCTGCAGGTTCACCCTCAGGCGCGCATTCTGATTGCCGCACAGGCCCCGGGCCGGAAGGTCCATGAGACCGGAATTCCCTTCACTGATGCCAGTGGTGAACGTTTACGTACCTGGATGGGGGTGGATGCTAAAACTTTTTATGACCGAAAATGCATTGCCATTTTGCCAATGGGTTTTTGTTACCCCGGCACTGGCAAATCGGGAGATTTGCCACCGCGACCAGAATGCGCACTAGCCTGGCGAAAGCAGCTTTTGTCGGAAATGCAACACCTCCGTCTGACCCTGGTGATTGGCGCGTATGCCAAGGCTTGGCATTTACCGGATGCACCGAGTTCGTTAACCGAAACGGTACGGGCCTGGCAACGCTGGTGGCCGGAGGTACTGCCACTGCCACATCCGAGCCCGCGCAACAATCTTTGGCTCAGGCGTAACCCCTGGTTTGAGCAGGAGGTATTGCCAGTGTTGCAAAAACGTATTGCTGACCTGGGTGCCCACCATTTCAGTTCGTGACTCCTACAGTTTGGTAGAGGTGAATCATACGCAACGTACCGGGTACATCGGCTGGCGAGGGCTGCAGTAATCATGACCCCCTGTGCAGTTTTTATACTTTTACGCACATACATTGATATGCAGTGTCGGCTGGGCACCACTGTTGAATTGCTGCGTCTGCAGGAACAACAATCCAGATACCCCGTATAGCCACTCAGTACAAAAAGTGATAAATAGGTTACAGATTCTTACTTATCTATCCTTGATATCTAAAAAAATAAGATAGTTGGCGTGATATATGCATGAGAAAATATGTATGTTTGTTATTCAGGCTGGAAGGGCCTGCCTGTGCAAACATGGCGAAAAGTGTGCTCAATAACTAGAACGAAGAAGAAAAATTAAGACCCTGGGATGGAAAAACCTGCCAAAGGGCGGGCATTATGATGGGTTTGTGTCAGAACGTGACACAGCGCCATGTATGGCTCGTTTTTCTGGTCAAAAAGATGAGGGATATATCTAGCAATGGATTTTAGACTTGCGCCTGATTTTGTAGCCATAGCGGGCTTGCTGGTGGTGTTTGCCTCGCTGCTTCGGCAGAACCCCCAGGCCCGCCTACGCTATTGGTTGGTGGGCTGGGTTTTCGTCCTGATTCACTTTGCCGCTGAATTTATCGCGACCAACATTCATACCGGTGCTGACGCAGCGTATGCGGTTTCGACCGTCATGCTGCTACTGACCAGCGTTGCTTTCATCTGGGCGGGTAATGAGATGGTGGTTCGTGGTTCCCGTGGTGTGTTGATGGCTATGTTCAGTGCGCTACCCGATACCGTAGTTTGTGTAATTCTGATTTATGGGCTGGGCTCCCCGGTCTGGTATGTCATGCTGGCTCTGGCCGGCATGCTTACTTCGCTTTGGGTGTTTGGCGGCGGTAAGCGCCGCCATGACCGAATGGAACGTATGGTTCGCAATACGTTCATTGTGTTGGTCTATTCCATTCAGGCCCTCTTGTTCCTGTGGCAACAATGGGAATGGGCACTGGTCTGGTTGTTGTTCTGGCACTACCTGGCGACGGCCATTGTTTTCAGAGTACGGGTTCTCAGAGTTACGGTGGGGGTCATGTTCACCACCTTGAGTATTCTTGCCTGGGCCTTAGTTTTCCCGGTGGGGCTGATGTTCGAACTGTGGTTGCCGCACGTACATGTCAGTGGTGAGGTATGGAATTTACCCAAATATCTGGTGGCTGCCGGCATGATTGTGACCCTGCTGGAGGAGCAAATGCATCAGGCCCAACAGGCTTCGTTGCAGGACGCACTGACCGGCCTGGCCAACCGACGCTATTTTACTTCGAAAATCATGAAGTTCACCCGACGGTCTTCAGTCGCTCAAAACTTCGCACTGCTGGTCCTGGATATTGATGATTTCAAGCAGATCAACGATCGCCTGGGACATGTCGTTGGCGATAAGGTTTTGCAGGAGGTCGCACAGCGTATGCACAGTTCTTTTCGAGAAACCGATGTGCTGGCCAGGATGGGAGGGGATGAGTTTGCGGTGCTATTACCAGGTATGCGAAATCACCACACTTTGGAAACGCTACTGGAGAAACTGAAAAGTGTGTTGCAGATGCCACTGCGGGTCGGAGATGATGATATCTCGCTACGAGTCAGTGTCGGTATGGCCCTGTGCCCCGAAGAGGGTGCCGATGAGGACGCCCTGTATGCTGTTGCCGATCGACGCATGTACCAGAACAAACATGTCCACCAAGGCCAACCGAAATTGGGATAATGTCAATGGGGTGGGCGTGGGCTCATACGTACTTGCCGACTGGGTACAACACGTGCATGGTGGGACTTGGCGTACACTCCCGGGGTCGGGCTAGGCATCGAATCGTATGCAGATCAAGGGCAAACCCAATTCACTTGATATCGCCCATCTTGCGGGGGTGTCACAGTCGACTGTTTCGCGGGCTTTACGTGGTCATCCGATGGTCAATGTGGAGACCCGTGAGCGAATCCTGGCCATAGCCAAGCAGCTCAACTACAAGGTCGACAAAAACGCCTCTAACCTGCGTTCCCAACATTCAGGCACCTTGGCACTGCTGTTGTTTGAAGACCCCACAGTTGATGATTCCAATATCAATCCGTTTTTCCTGTCGATGTTGGGTTCGATCACCCGGGCGTGTTCCCAACATGGTTACGATTTACTGATTTCGTTTCAGCAATTGTCACGCAACTGGCATGCCGATTATGAAGACAGCCACAAGGCCGATGGCATCATCTTGCTCGGTTACGGCGACTATCTGGCCTATCGAAGCAAACTGGATACCTTGGTGGATCAGGGGACCCATTTTGTGCGTTGGGGGGCGGTGTTACCGGAGCAGCCAGGGGTGTCAATTGGCTGCGACAATCTGCATGGCGGGCAGATGATTACCGAGCACCTGATCAATATGGGACGACGGCGATTGGCCTTTATTGGTGACGTGACGTTGCGGGCTCCTGAATTTCTGGAGCGTCACGATGGGTATGCTGCGGCACTGAGCAAAATTGGGAAAAAACCAGATGCGACTCTACAAGTTGACGCTATCTCTACCGAATCATCCGGTTATGAAGCGGCCTGCACATTATTGGCCCGCCGGGTATCCTTTGATGCGGTGTTCGCGGCCAGTGATCTGATTGCAATTGGCGTGATACGGGCCCTCAACGAACATGACCTCGGGGTTCCTGATGAGGTGGCGGTGGTGGGGTTCGATGACATTCCGATGGCCCGTTTCGTGCAACCGGCGTTGACCACTGTGTTGCAGGATACTCAGCGTGCCGGTGAGTTGCTGGTGGAGAATCTGCTCGGACTAATTCATGACGGTCATGCCGAGAGTATCAAGATTCCCCCCCGGCTGATGATCCGCCAATCGTGCGGCACCCCGTAATTTACGATGATGCTTCGGCCTGAGGTTCAGCGACGCGCAACACGAACAGGCCGGCCAGAAACAGGCTAACTGCACCGAGTAGTAGTGCAAAAATGGGTTGGCTGTGGAAAAAAACCTTCAATAACATGCCCAGCACGCTGGCGGCGAGTAGTTGCGGAATGACGATGAAGAAATTGAAGATCCCCATGTATACCCCCATCTTCTCTGCAGGCAGATTGTCCGCCAGCAGGGCATAGGGCAATGACAGAATCGAGGCCCAGGCAAAGCCGACGCCAATCATAGAAAGTAATAGCCAGTGCGGATCGTGGATTAGCAGGATAGAAAGCAACCCCAATCCGCCCAGCCAGACATTGATCAGATGCGTCCAGCGCAGGCCCAGCCAACGGGCCATCAAGGGAATGATGGCGGCGGCGGCAGCAGCGACACCATTATAGGTGGCGAACAGCACGCCGACCCAATTGGCGCCTTGATTGTAGACCAGGGAATGCACATCGGTGGTGCCAAATTGCATCTGGGTTACCGCCGGCGTGGTGTAGATCCACATCGCGAACAGCGCAAACCAGGAGAAGAACTGCACCCAGGCCAGGCGCCGCATGGCTTCGGGCATGGTATAGAGATCACGCATGATCTGGGTGAACATGCCCGGTTTACGTTCTGGGTTGGGACTTTTACGGCACTTATGGGCCAGCCACAACAGGGCTCCGCCATAGACCAGCAGGCCAGCGGCCAGCAGGTACATCTCCTTTTGTAAATTGAACCAGGCAATGAGTCCGATCAGAATGGCGCCCGCCAGCAGCCAGAGTCCGCCTGTGCGTAGTGCCTGGCCAGCATGGATATCCACTGCGGCGACAGGCATGTTTTCGCTGAATGCGCTGAGCTGCTCCGGCGGGTATTCACGGGTGGAAAAAACCGTCCACAGCACAGCTCCCAACAGCACTAAGCCACCGAAATAAAAGGCGTATTTGACGGTATCAGGAATGCCCCCACTTGCCGCCACATTGGCAACCCCGAAGTGGGCCAGCAGCCAAGGCAACAAGGAGGCCACGACCGCCCCAACACCGATGAAAAAGGTCTGCATGGCAAACCCGGAGGTGCGCTGTCGGGTGGGTAACTGATCGCCGACAAAGGCCCGAAACGGTTCCATGGAGATGTTGAAAGAGGTATCCATGATCCACAGCGTTACCGCAGCAAACCACAGTAGCGGCGAATTGGGAATGACCAGCAAGGCCAGAGTGCTCAGCACGGCACCGACCAGGAAATAAGGCCGGCGGCGACCCAGGCGGGTCCAGGTACGGTCGGAATAATGGCCGATAATCGGCTGCACGATCAGCCCGGTCAGCGGTGCGGCAATCCACAGGATCGGAATCTCCGCGACGTTCGCCCCCAGAGTCTGGAAGATACGACTGACGTTGGCATTCTGCAGGGCGAATCCAAACTGGATGCCCAGAAAGCCGAAGCACATGTTCCAGATCTGCCAGAACGACAGCTCCGGCTTGCGCCGGGTCGTCACGGGCGAACTTCCGGTAGTGGGGAGATCTGCAAGGTGTCAATCCGGGCAGCATTCAGCGGTCCTCCGGCACCGCCCTGGCCGCCGGTGTACAGCGCAAAACGGCTCAGAAAACTCATATTAAAGCCCTGCTGCAGTGCAAAGCGACATCGCGTAGTGTTTACGACTTTGAAGGTGACGGTCGTAGACAGTTGGGGGCCATCACTTTGTGGCATAACGATTGGATACTGCTGTTGGGGTTGACCCGGGCAGTCGACAAGCAGCCATTTGACAGCGGCGGTAATGCCGGTATTAATCGGGCCGTGAGCATTGGAATATGCCAGCTGGGCTTGATAGGTTCCAGCATGTGGGGCCTGCCAATTACGTGGCCAGGGGCCACTCAGCTGATCTGAGGGACCTTCGCAGACGCTGGGACTATGCAGGGATTGCAGACCATTGGCGGCACGATGGGTCACGCTGAAACATTGTCGATAGGCTCTTTTGGGAATCAGCGTGGAACCGTGGATAGCACGGTACCGGTGCCCATTTAGATAGAGCAGGTTGTTACCCGGCGAATGGATTTTCCAGGATGTCTCGGTGCTGGATATGCTCGGCGCAGGGGGCGTGGGGGAGGCGAACAACGGCGCATGCAGACGTAGGGGAATGGGTTCGACCCGGATGGCCTTGAGTAAAACCAGGGTTTGCTGCGGCCCAACTTTGATCCGCGCAGTGACCAGCAGGTTGCCGGCAAGGTGGGCCGGGCGTTGCAGAACGATGCGCCGAGTGCCGAGATCAAGAACGATACGCTGCCGAGTTCCGAACAACATGGGTACCAGGGCAGTAGGAAGTCTGGGTTCGATCCGCTGCGTATCCCCAAGCCCGAAAACGCCCTCGATGACCATGTTCAGATAACCGGCCACCGACCAGAGCTGGCGCCGTGAATCAACCACCGGCCCACCGAGCTTGCCGGGTAGGTGGGTCGAGAGTGCCTGCAGTGAGAAGTTTTCCATGTTCGATCTGTTCAGGGCGGCACCACGCATCAACGATTGCACCATGTGGGTAATCAGGGTCGGGTCGCGCACCTTACGTGCGGCCTGCAGGGCATAGGCACTGACAAATGGCCAGATGGCACGATTGTGATAGATCGGCTGAGCGGCGTGTTCCGGCCAGATTACCGGGCTGCCGGCGGGCCAGGTCGGATAGTGGGCGAGTACCTGACGGGCCCGTTCGGGACTTGCCACACCGCTGCTGATGGCCAGTGACAGGCCGAGCAGATCGTAGGCATCGAAGGGTGCCGGATTTACATCGCCACCGATGTAGCTCATGTACAGCCCACTCCGGGAATTCCAGAAATAACGGTTGATCGCTTGCTTCAGCGCCATAGCCTGAGCGGCATAGACCGTTGCCGCGCGCTCGGCATGGCGCTGGCGAGACATCCTTACCGCGAGGCGCAGGGCGTCGTAATGCAGCACATTGGTCGACAGGGCGAAAGACTGGGCGATGAAGGTCACATTGCGTGCGGTCCAGGCCGGGTAGCTCTGCTGGCGCCAGTCGAGAAATGAGGTCTCACCGCGATACAGGCCCAGTGTTGGATCAAAGACGTATTCCCGGTCCTGGGTCAGGGTGTCGACCAGGGCCCGATAAGTCTGCTTGGCAAAAGCCCGGTTAGCGAGCAGGTGCCGTGCGCCGAGAAACCACACGATGCGATCGGTACTGATCGGCCAGCTGCCACCCGAACCGGTGTCCTGCATCACGTACAGGCCTTGGGGTGCCGAGTCCTTGCGTACTGTGGAGAGTTTGAACAGCAGAGAATTCCGGGCTCGGGCCGGGTCCAGTCGCCACAGCGCCAGATCGGTCGAATAGGACAGATCCCGGGTCCATACAAATGGCCACTTCTTGCCGGCGATAAAGCACGAACAGGCGATGGGCTTGCCATGATTGAAGGCGGCATCAGTAATCACGGTCACTGAATCTTTTTTCAAATCAGACTGGGCCATCGCGAATAGCCCGTCGAACATCGGGCTGGCGGTGTGTGTACTCAGGGCTTGTCGGGCAATCGAGCGAGTGCCCACGGGACTATGCAGCACAAAACCACCTTGGGCTGTGACCCGCATGTCGGCCTGTTGGCCGTGCCATGTAATCCGCTGCTGCCAGTTTGCCGCCTGACTGACCAGCGGCAGAAAAGTCAGCAGGGCTACGCCAAGCACCCGGCTCAGCATGTCGCGATCCCAGTAATAAAACGGGTCTGTTGGTGCTGCATCACAATGTCCCTCCCAGGAATAACGGGTCGTCACCCAATACCATCGTCTGCAGTAAAGGTACAAAAAGGATGGGGTTCGGGTTCCGGTTAGCACTGCATGGTAGGCATGCTGAAGCGGCCTGTACCAGCTTTTGCATACGTATTCATGATTATTTCGGTCTCAACCGACTTGTTCGAGCCGGGCGTCCCCCAATGCCTGGTTAACCCCCGCATGGCTCCTCAGTCCAACGAACATGTTCCGGTATCTGATCAAGCCATCCCAGCGCCTGCCAGCCCGTCGGGTATGTCGTCGTGGCCGCTTGAGAGTTCGTCTAAGCGAGAACAAAAAGACCCCCAGCAATTTTCCACATTGCTTGCTAGAAAATGAACCTGATTTCTCATCCGGAAAACAATCCCTGTCTTGGGTGTGCCTTTACCCCGCCTGGATGAGCAATGCGGGCATCTCCGCCCAAGATCGGTAGGAGATGCCCGGTGATAATTATTGCGCCAGGATTGCTCCGTAGTGGCCCTCCACGGTTATCGTCA
>QILI01000138.1 GCA_003233305.1 Mizugakiibacter sp. | reverse complement strand
TTTCTGTTCCGGCCTCAGTTTCTGTTCCGGCCTCAGTTTCTGTTCCGGCCTCAGTTTCTGTTCCGGCCTCAGTTTCTGCTCCGGCCTCAGTTTCTGCTCCGGCCTCAGTTTCTGAAATAAGGTCCGGTTGCGTTGCACCGGGTACAAAAAGAACGTGGGCAATATCAGGTTCCGGTAAAGCATCACGCAGCACACAGATCCTTTCAGCCAGAGCAACGGAATCGGGTAGCTGGGGCTGTTGGTGATCGTATTGTGCCATCACCTGCTCAATCAAATAAGCCGTTTCGTGGATAGCTTGCAGGCCTTCTTCACCTGCCGGTATAGCACCCGCCCGGAGACGTTTCAGATAGTTTTCCAAAGGTGCCAACACCCGCCCGATAGTCGGAATATTGACCATCGCAATAGCGCCATTGAGAGTATGTACAGCACGTAACATAGGCTCATCAATGGTTTGGTCTGTACTGGAATCCAACCAATTACGAACGGTAATCAGATGTTGCTCTGTTTCGCTGCGCAGGATCTCAAGCAGAACCGCATCAACCGGCGGCAGTATCGGCCCCTGTGGGGGTTCCGGCATGGTTGACTCAACTTCGGGCAGTGCTGTGGTAGGTAACTCGGTTAAAACTTCCGGTTTAGCCTGCCATACCCATTCTTGTCTCTTCTGTGATTCCACAGGCCCGGCACCCTGAATCGGCAGAAGTTCCTCCACCGATACGGCTTCCCCAGCACTTAGACGGTCTGCAGCAACTTTGATGGCCTCGAGTGGGGCATAAGCTGTTTCTCCACGAAGCGCCGCATGCAGAGCCGGTAGTGCTGCTACAGCATGGCGAACAAGCGACTGGGCCAAAGGCCCGGCTGAGACGCTCTGGTCCAGGATACGGTTCAGAAGATTCTCTACTTTCCAGGAAAACTCGCCGAGTGCACTGGCGCCAACCAGACGGCCCGAGCCCTTCAGGGTGTGGAAAGACCGACGAATATCTCGTAATTTAGACTGGTCTTCCGGTTCACCTACCCAAATTTCACTTGCAGATTGCAGATTCTCAATTTCTTCGCTGACTTCCTCAATGAATACTTCACGAATCTCATCGTCGACATCATCCAGGTCTTTACGGAAACCAGTCAGAGGCAGCCCCTGGCCGGTTACATTGACATCAACATCTTTCTCAACCTCTACCCATTGCCCAAGTTCAGCATTCTCACCAGGTGGTGGTTCACTGGGCATATCTGCATGCAGTTGCGATGATCCGCCGTCTTCGATGGCTCCACCAACCACTTCACCGGTATCGGGGGTGACCTCCGATATCTGCTCTCCGGCTGCTGATTTGTCCACCAGCGAACCAGGTTGTCCTGTGGATACGTCGGTACGGCTTGTCGGCTCTTGAGCCTTGCTCGCAGACGAAGTAGATGGCATTTCCGAGGCAGCAGTCGGTGTCTCAAGCGGCACAGCGATGTCCTGCTTTGCTGGAATTGGCCAATAACCCAGCGCGGTAAGGCTGCGCTGGGTAACATCCAGAATACGGTCACGCTGCGGACGCTGTTCCCGGGCCGCCTCAATGAAATACTCAACCGAAGCCACCGCATCGGCAAGAAGATCCATCTGCTCAGTGGTTGGAACTTTGTGACTGGCAACCAGCTCGTTGTGTACAAACCGTGAGATACCCTGCATCAGTTCGGGCAAGTGTTCGGTCTCGAGCATCTGCAAGGCCCCGCGCACTTCGTCCAGTAAGGGTGGAATTCCCACCACATGCGTGTGATCCCAGGGCGATTCAATAAAGGCAATGATGCCATCCTTCACTTTGACCAGGTTCGCAGCCGCCTCTTTGAGTACTGCATCAAGAATATGCCGTGCCTCACCCTTGGGTAAACTGGTCACATCATCGTCGTCATCCATCCCGAGACGTTCGATATGGTCATCCAGAGAAGCTTCGACATAGAGAAGAGCCCCTGCAACATCAAGCAAAGCACCCGCATCAACCAGGCGCAACCCGGCTACAAACTCGTCGATAACTTTTCTTTGTTCACTGACGACACGCCGCGGTACATTGAGTCCCAGCATTCCGAGAGTATCGGCCACACGACCCAGCGACTCGGCCTGGGGTGCCAGACGTTGCGGCTCTTGTTCAGAATTACGTAGGAAAAGATCGAGCGCCTCCTTGACTCGCAGCAGATCCTCCTTGATTGCTTTGGACACCGTATCGAGCAATTCCCGGTTACGTCCCGACAGGGTCGCCTGCCAATTGTCGTAATCCGACTGGCTGGGTAACAAACGTTCGAGGTGATAGGTCTGGAAAATGGCGGCCAGCCGCTCGCTACCTGGTTCAGCACGGGCAACGTAATACAGCAGGCTGCGGGCAAGCTCTTCAGCCTCGCCGTGGGCTAACGCAACCTCCCCATCTTCGATCAGTTTACGTACATTACGATCAACCTTGCCGATTAATCGCTTGACTTCAACACTATGCTCATTGAGCAAGCCACGCTCCAGGCCTTCCAGCACACCCGCTGCAATCCACCACAGTCGGCGACCCGGAATTGTGAAGCACAGGCCAGCAATCTGATTGAGTACCTGTCCCATGCTTGCAACATGTTTGGTTGCATCACCCTGGTTGCGAATCCAGGCCAACAAGGGAAGCTGTAACTTCAACCGCAATTCAGACAACTGGCGGCGTTGCTGTTCTGGGGCAGGTGCTGCGGTAGCCCGGGGAGCATCTTCTGGTAACTCGACGCTGAGATCGGGAGTAAATAGCGCTACTTCACCTAGCTGGGTTTGTCCTCGACAAGAACGTAGGGAATTGAGCAACGGCAGCAGAACAACAGGCACATCGCGATGCCCGCTCTGCAGTCGCTCGAGATAATCGGGCAACTGCATCATGCCACGCATCAGGGTGGTATAGGCCTCATCACGCTCCGATACTGAATCATCCAGCAGGTTACGGGAGAGCTTCTCCATCTCATCAACGACCATGGCCGCGCCATACAGCTCAACCATTCGCAAGGTACCCTGCACTTGGTGCAGATAAGTCGCACAAAAACGCATCTGGGTGATGTCGTCAGGAGAATCGACGTACACCTCCAGTGCTTCGCGCGCGTGTCGGAGAGTTTCATCCAGCTCACTCTTGACCCAACCGAGCGTCGTAAAATCAAAATCTTCGTCGAGTCGCATGGGAGACCTCGGTACCAATGGTGACCACGGCCTGAAGCGGAAATATTTTGCATTGGAAAAGCTGCATTCCGTCTCCGGTCGCGGGGTCAGTTCTTCAAATACGCCAGGGTGCCTGGCCAGACCACCCTCTGCAGGGCAGGATGATTCCACAAGCCGATATCACCGGAACCAATAATCAACAGCCCACCTGGCGCCAGTAGGCTAGCCAGACCGTCAAGCAGTCGTAAACGACGCTCACGGGAGAAATAGATCAATACGTTTTGGCAGAAAATCAGATCTAAGCGTTGTAATGGGGCCGAGCTGGCCTGCAAGAGATTAACTCGAACAAAGCCAACCCGACGATGTAAGGGCTCAACCGGACGGAAAGTTGTATCAGAGACCATTTCTACATAATCAGCCCGATACGCCAGCGGTATTTCCGATAACCTCTCCACGGGATAAACCGCCGCCCGAGCGTTGGCGAGTGCCGCCTGACTGACATCACTTGCGGAAATGCCAAAATTTGCTTTTCCCAAATGCTCACTGAAAAACCGGTGCATGACCATCGCCAGAGACCATGCCTCCTCGCCGCTCGAGCAGCCGACACTCCAGGCATGCAGATGACCGCCATCTTTGCCAAGTTGTTGTGGAAGCCATTGCTTTTCGATGAGTTCGAAAGAAGGAAGATGCCTGAAAAACTTCGTTTCATGCACTGTCAGGCGATCCACCAGAACCCCCCATTCCACCGCTCCCGTTGCCGATGAACAGATGCGCCGGAAATAGTTTTCATAATCGTTGCAACCCGTTTCCCGCATACGTGAGCGCACCGCACCCACCAGAAATGACTTGCGAGCCAGCGGCACCACCACACCGGTCCTACTTTCCAGCAACTCAGCCCAACGCACAAACTGTTCGTCAGCCATGCCATGGTCAACGTGGACTTCCGTGCCATAGAGGGTTTGTGCAACTGCCATCAAATAGGATCCGCTGTGCAGATGGGTGAAGGGGCTCAGCTCGGTAGCTTGAAGTCGGCGACTGAACGGCGCAGATCCTGCGCAAGCTGGGCCAGATTGCCAATCGACTCGGCAGCTTGCCGAGTACCCGTCGAGGTCTGCGAGGTAATTTCCTGAATCACGTTCATGGTCGAGGATATGTTGGTCGCTGCCGTCGACTGCTGACGAGCCGCCTCGGAGATGTTCTGAATCAAATCGGCCAGATCATTCGAAACCTTTTCGATTTCTCCAAGGGCCGAACCGGCTTCTTCCGCGCGGCGGGCCCCGGAAACCACCTCCGCCGTGGTCTGCTCCATGGAACTGACTGCTTCGTTGGTATCCGACTGAATGGTTTGCACCAGCGTTTCAATACGCTTGGTAGCACCTGCGGAGCGCTCAGCCAGTCGCTGCACTTCATCGGCAACGACTGCAAACCCACGTCCCGCCTCACCTGCCGAAGCAGCCTGGATGGATGCATTCAGGGCCAGAATATTAGTCTGTTCGGCAATGTCGTTGATCAATTCCACGATGGAGCCAATTTCCTGGGAAGACTCACCAAGGCGCTTGATTCGCTTGGATGTTTCCTGAATCTGGTCACGGATCGAATCCATACCTTCAATGGTCTGACGGACGATTGCTGCACCGTTACCGGCAATCTGTACTGAACGCTGGGCCACATCGGCCGACTCGATCGAGTTTTTTGATACCTCATCAATCGATACCGCCATCTCATTGATCGCCGCCGAAGCAGAGGTGATCTGTTGGGCCTGATGCTCAGATGCTTCTGCAAGCTGCATGGCAGTAGCCTGGGTTTCCTGGGCCGCCGCTGAAACCTGCACTGCGGTTTCATTAATAGTGGATACCAGACTGCGCAGGGCTTCTACCGCAAAATTGACAGAGTCAGCAATGGCCCCGGTGATATCTTCGGTAACGGTCGCCCGAACGGTCAGATCGCCTTCGGCCAATGAGCCCATTTCGTCGAGCAATCGCAGAATCGCTTCCTGGTTGCGCTGATTGAGCTCAGCCGTGCCTTCATAGCGGCGTTTCTGCTGTCTGGATTGAGCAACAACCAGCATCAGGGCAAACAGCACTGCAAAGGCCGCCCCACCCACTCCCCACCATACGTTCGGGAACAATCGCTTGAGCGGCAAACTATCCAGCTTCTGCGCAACATTGCTGGCGCTGAGTAACACGGACTGTGAATCGACCGACGCCTGATTAGCGGCCAGCTTGACCTCGACCAGCGTAGGTGCCGCAGCCAATAATTTGTTTAACGGCGAGCTGATGCTCATCCAATGCGTCTGGACCTGCTTGAGAATGTGTTGAGCATTGCGATTGCTCAGAGCCCGGACCCCAACTTCGTTGTTGCCTTTCATCAATCCGCTCAGGACGGCACCGTACAGTTGCGCGTCACGCGACAAACCATCGGCTGCGGTTTGTGCTCCTTCCCCTGCACCCTGCACTTCCAGAGCTCGACGGATCATCCGGTCACCGAGCAGCATCTGATTGGCGACCGTGTAGGTTTCACCAGCATTTGAGCCACCCTGTTTGAGAATGCTCGCCACCTGATCCATGCTCGAATTGAGCAGTGGGACGGTTCGAGCGAAGGTATTCGCCTGCTGCCGCGAATCGAGCACCAGATTCTGGTTATGAAGAATTTTGCTGATATCCCCGTCCAACTGGGCCCAGGTCTTGTCCAGACCGGCAACCACGGTTCCCATGCCACTGGCTGCACCGGCATAACCGGGCATCCCAGTACTCGAGTTACCCTGATTCAGGTTACGGATCAGAGTGTCAAGCGTATCTCGTGTAGCACTAAGTTCCTTGAAAGAATTGATATTGCCACTGGCCGCCTCCAGTGCGAACTTTGCTGTCGACTGTGACAAAACCTGAACCTGGGTAGTCAGGTTGGATGCATCACGCTCATGCTTGTTGTTAATGGTCAACCATCCGAAATCCACCACCGCTACCGTGATAGCAAGTAACAGGAGAACGATCAATCCGGTATAGCTGCGTTCTTTCTTGATAGCCCCACTACTCGCACTCATACTTCACCTCGTGAAAGTCCGGCTAGCCTGCTCATACGGCCGCCTGCAGAAAATCGGACGCTCGCGTCAGCCGTGTCATGCTGAATACGCCTAGACGTTTGTCGTCCAAAGTGATGTTTTCTTCTACGAATCGCCGTAGCTTGGGATGGGCCTCACCTTCGGCATGTTCCCGCTGTTCTAACGTCAGGGTTTGCAAGCCGGTGACCTCATCAACCAGCAAGCCAACATTACCGCCAGGCTGATAAACGACCAACAGGCGGGTTCGAGGCGTTCTCAGGGTCACCTCATCTAACAGAAATCGACCCAGATCCACGACCGGTACCAAATTACCTCGTAAATTGGTCACTCCAAGCAACCATGACAGAGTGCCCGGCACGTCCGCCATTGGCAAAGGGGTAAGAATCTCGCTTACTTCGGAAATGTTGCTCACAAAATGGTAAGGCCCCAGCCGAAATCCAATACCCCGCCAGAGTCCAGGGGTTTCAATCTGCTCAGGCACACCGGGATCGTGCGCAAAGCTTTGGCGCTCATATTCAGACAGTAGATCATAAGGATGGACGGCTTCAGCCATTGGATGCATCCATCATGACTGCCCACTCAACAGGGTGCCGATCCTTGCCAGCAATTGCTTTTCACCTACCGGTTTGGTCAGGAAATCCTTAGCGCCTTGACGCAGACCCCACACACGGTCGGTTTCCATCGACTTGGTGGTAATGATCAGGACCGGGATCTGCTCTGTTTCCGGATCACGAGTCAACATACGAGTCGCCTGAAAACCATTCATACCCGGCATGATGACATCCATGATGACGAGGTCAGGACGAACCTGCTTGACAACCTCGATGCCCTCCTCAGCACTGTTTGCACTGGACACCCGATGGCCCGCCTTTTCCAGCAGAGTGGTAAATACACGGATATCCGTGGGTGAATCGTCGATAATGAGAATATGTGCCATGGTTTCGCTTGTATTAGTGTTTTTGCACATCCGCATGACGGCGGATCGCCGCCAAAAGTTCATCGCGGGTGAAGGGCTTGGTCAGATACTGATCCGAACCACAGATCCGCCCTCGGGCCTTATCAAACAATCCATCCTTCGAAGACAGCATGATGACCGGGGTCTCTTTGAAATTGGGGTTATTCTTGATAAGTGCACAGGTCTGGTAGCCATCCAGCCGCGGCATCATGATGTCCACGAAAATGATATCTGGCAGCATATCGGCAATCTTTGCCAACGCCTCGAAGCCATCCACCGCCGTAACCACCTCGTAACCTTCTTTCTTGAGTAAGGTTTCAGCGGTACGACGAATCGTCTTGGAGTCGTCGATCACCATCACCCGCAGCCCATCTGGAGCGCCGCTATTGTTCACTTCTTTCACTTATCACCCCCACCGCGTCAGGGTCGCTGCGGCTGCACTGGTTCTTGTAGCAACCCTCGTGCCGATCTGGCCACAATCCAGAATTCAAACACCAGGTCTTTTCAAAGTGTTGTTTAACCATTGTTTAGGAGTTGTGTCAAGTTGAGCATACAAGTCATTGTCGGTAAAGATTCTATTTCAGATGAAATGCCCCCCTGTCCCACCTTTGTGGTCCGGAGATGAACATGCAAACCAAGCTAGCCGTATTGATGGACCCGATCGAAAAGATCAAGGCCCATAAAGACTCCACCCTCGCCATGCTGCTTGAAGCACAACGGCGCAACTACCTACTGCACTATGTCATGTCGCGTGGGCTGGCACTACGCCAAGGGGTACCGTGGGCGCAATTGGCACCACTGCGAGTATTTGACGATTCTACACGATGGTATGAACGGGGTGACGCAGTGTGGCAGGAACTGACCTCCATGGACATGTTGCTGATCCGTACCGACCCTCCCTTCGAGGCTGAGTATCTCTATGACACGATCATCCTGGAGCAGGCTAAGCGTAATGGCCTGTTAGTCGTCAACCCCCCTCAAACGCTGCGGGACTGTAACGAAAAGCTCTATGCACTGCAATTCCCACAATGCTGCGCACCGACCCTGGTATCCCGATCCCGAAAGGAATTGCGCAACTTCGCCGGGAAACATGGTGAAATCGTACTCAAACCACTGGATGGCATGGGGGGACGTCGTATCTTCCGCTCCAACGCCGACGATCCGAATCTCAACGTGATTCTGGAAGGTTTGGTGGGTGAAGACCGGCATCTCGCTTTAGCGCAACGCTTCATTCCAGAAATCCGTCAGGGTGACAAGCGTATTCTAGTCATCGATGGCGAACCTGTACCCTACGCCTTGGCTCGCCTACCCAGCGGCTCGGACTTTCGTGGCAATCTGGCAGCAGGCGGGCATGGTATCGGTATCCCGATATCTGAGCGTGATCGATGGATTGTCAAGCAGGTGGCTCCAGATCTTTGCCGCCGCGGCCTACGTTTTGTTGGATTGGATGTCATAGGGGAATACCTGACCGAGATCAACCTGACATCTCCTACCTGTATCCGTGAATTGGATGAACAGTTCAAATTGAATATCGCCGGGCAACTCTTTGATGCACTGGAGCACAACGCGGTGTGAATACCCTGATTCCGGACCCACCCGATGTCAGCAGAGAACGCCTTGCCGTTACGCTGCTGTTTTCGCTCATCCTACATGTCATCGTTATTCTTGGTTTAAGTTTCAAACTGGCTCCACCTCGTCCCAGCTTGCCGGCGCTCGACATCACCCTGCTGAATACGGCCAACAACCAACATCCCAGGAAAGCCGATTTTCTGGCCCAGGCCAACAATACTGGAGGTGGCAACCAAAAACGTGCGCGACGCCCCGGATCACCATTTAACGGCTTCCTACCGGTTGGCAATGGGCTCGCGCCGCGCCCCAGACCGGCAGCTGCTCCAAACCCTGCAACAGCTACCGGGCCCCGTCTTGTGACCACACAGGGCGTCAGCCGCTTCCGGGTAACCCAGGCCCGGAATCAGCGACCGACTCCAAAATTATCGCTTCCGGCTGCAACCATCCCGCTCCAACAGCGCCGAAATATGGCCCGTCTGACTACAGAAATTCGCCAGCAGCTCGAACGTTACGCACGACGACCCCGCCGCAAG
The DNA here is from genome assembly GCA_003233305.1 of Mizugakiibacter sp. Lineage (GTDB taxonomy): Bacteria > Pseudomonadota > Gammaproteobacteria > Xanthomonadales > Rhodanobacteraceae > Metallibacterium. The sequence continues at coordinate 11,873 of QILI01000138.1, read as the reverse complement.
TTCATCTCGGCCAACACCCGTTCCATCGCCTATGCGGCCTACATGCATGCCTGGGTTGCAAAAATCGAGCGTGTCGGCACCCTAAACTTCCCCCATGCAAACTTGCCTCACCCCGTGCGAGGCCAGCTTATACTTACTGTCGGTATCGACCGCAACGGTACCGTACAAAGCATCAGTATCGATGAAAGTTCTGGTAACCGGTTTCTTGACAAGGCCGCTCAGCGAATCGTCCGTCTGGCTGCTCCGTTTCCACCGATACCTCAAGTGCGTGGTAAGCAGGTAGGCATACTCTATATAACCCGTACCTGGCAGTTTCTCTCGGGTAACGTGTCATTGAGACACTGAACCGCCAAGCACCCAAACGCCTGTCAAACTAAAGGGCGGGCTACAATACCACCATGAATGCACCGAGCGGACTTACCGGCCAGTTACTTTTCGCCATGCCTGGAATGATGGATCCTAATTTTGAACATGGTGTAGCTTTCATTTGTCAGCATGGGGAGGATGGCGCAATCGGATTATTGATTAACCGCCCTTCAGATTTTTGCCTGGGTGATCTCTTGAAGCAGATGCATATCGATAGCGAAGACGAGGCGATCAATGCCCGACCCGTACTCAGTGGTGGTCCCATACAGCCAGAGCGGGGGTTCGTCCTGCATCACGGCCACAACCGCTGGACATCTAGTCACTCGGTTAATGATGAATGGGTGCTGACTACTTCACGCGATGTGCTCGAAGCCATTGCCGCTGGCGAAGGGCCGAATCCGATGCTGGTTGCTCTAGGCTATGCCGGCTGGGAACCGGGACAGCTTGAGCGCGAACTTCGTGAAAACACCTGGTTGACCATGGCCGCTAATCAGTCCCTACTCTTTGAGACCCCACTGGACCAGCGGTGGACCGCCGCCGCGGCCAGTGTCGGGGTGGATGCTTCCAGACTCATGCATTATGCAGGCAATGCATGAGTAACCCATCCAATGTACTCGGCTTCGATCACGGCACCCGTTATATCGGCATTGCCGTAGGCAATCTGCTTATCCCTAGTGCCCGGCCGTTGGTAGCTATCACGGCACACCAGGGAGTCCCCAACTGGAGCGAACTCGACAATCTTGTCAGCACATGGGCCCCCGCAAGTATGATCGTTGGTCTGCCTCTGAATCTGGAGGGGGGAGAGCAACCTGCCAGCCATCGTAGTCGCCGCTTCGCCGACCAACTCGTTAAGCGCTATCACCTGGATGTCCACCTTGTAGACGAACGCCACAGCTCACAAGAAGCAGCCAGAAACTTCGCTGCACAACGCGCCATGGGCCTGCGACGACGTCACCATGCCGCCGATATTGACGCCTTTGCAGCCGCCGTCATTCTCGAAACCTGGTTTACCGAAACGCTATGACTATGAGACTGCGCCATCTGATATCACTCCATGACGTCTCCGGAATCGTCATGACACGCTTTCTCGACCGGGCTGAACAGCTTCGCGATGCCTGTGCCCATGGCACCCGTTCCCTGGACCTGCTACGTGGGCGTACCGTTCTCAACCTATTCTTCGAACCCTCTACGCGGACCCGCACCTCATTCGAGCTGGCCTGCCACCGGCTCGGTGCCATCGTGGTTAATTTCGATATCAGTAGCGCTTCAACCAACAAAGGTGAATCACTTCTCGATACTCTGCACACCCTGGAAGCCATGCATCTCGATGCCCTGATCGTGCGCCACCGGAAAACGGGTACCCCCGAATTCATGGTTCGCCATGCTGCCAGCGCGGTAAGCGTAATCAACGCCGGGGACGGTAATCATGCTCATCCTACACAGGGCCTTCTGGACGCGCTCACCATCCGCCAGCACCGTACGGAGTTCGGGTCACTGACGGTCACCATCTGCGGTGATATCCAACATTCACGGGTCGCACGCTCGGATATTCACGCCCTGAATGCGCTCGGCGTAAAACAAATCCGCTTGTGCGGGCCGAGTAATCTGCTGCCACCCGTTGAGGAATTTCCTAAACTCATTATGAGTGAGGATTTTGATGCCGCTATTGAAGGTGCCGACGTAGTTATCATGCTACGCCTGCAAAAAGAACGTATGGCGGCGACGCTGCTACCGGATGAGCCAACGTACTTCAAACAATTTGGACTTGATCGTGCCCGGTTGGCGCGTGCTGCACCGGAAGCCCTAGTTCTACACCCCGGCCCCATCAATCGGGGTATTGAAATTGCTTCTGACGTCGCCGACGGACCCCAATCACGGATTCTGGAGCAGGTCGCCAACAGTGTATTTATCAGGATGGCGGTACTCACCGAACTTTTAGCCCGCTGAAACCGGACGACATACCGGCCCACCCCTTCCGAATTTATCTGGTCGTTCTCCCCCACTCCGTGGCACAATAGCCCACTTATGTAGCCACAGAGTGTTGAAAAGAGTTCATGGCCAAAGACGATGTCATTGAAATGGAGGGTGCGGTAACCGAGACCCTGCCTAACACAATGTTCCGGGTTAAGCTTGAAAACGGACATATTGTTACCGCCCATATCTCCGGGCGGATGCGCAAGCATTACATCCGTATTCTTACCGGGGACCGGGTCAAGGTTGAAATGACCCCCTACGATCTCACCAAAGCTCGGATTACTTTCCGAATGAAGTGATAGGGCTGATTGCTGCCACCTGGGCGAGCTGGTAAGGCCTCACTATGAGTACCGAAAAGCTGAAAGAAACCCAGCGGTGCCATGGCAAATTGCACAACACAGCAACTAAGTTGCCCAAAGCTGAACTTGCCACCCTTACTATTGAGCCTGACCATCTCCAACCCGATGATAGCCTCCAGCTATTGTAATCGACCTCTAGCTTGGGGCGCTTCACACCAATGAAGCCGGCTGTTCACTGGTTTCAGAGTGCAATTCTAGTTGGCCATCTCGAACGCTCAGACTGACCCGACCGCCGGCTACCAGCTTCCCAAACAGTAATTCGTCAGCCAGCGGGCGCTTGACATGCTCCTGAATAATCCGGGCCATCGGTCTGGCCCCCATTTGTGGGTCAAAACCATGCTCGGCCAACCAATGCCTAGCCTCTGCATCAACATCGAGACTGACCTGCTTCTCATTCAATGAAGCCTCCAGCTCAATCAAAAATTTGTCGACAACCCGCAAGATATGCTTGAAGTCCAGTGCATTGAACTGGACGATCGCATCGATGCGATTACGGAACTCTGGGGTAAAGGTACGGCGAATGACTTCCATGGCATCGCTGGAATGGTTCTGCTCGACAAAGCCAATGCTGCGACGGGCAGACTGAGCGGCACCGGCATTGGTGGTCATAACCAGAATGACATTCTTGAAATTGGCCTCACGCCCGTTGCTATCAGTCAGCACCCCGCGATCCATCACCTGTAGCAGAATATTGAAGACATCGGGGTGGGCTTTCTCAACTTCATCGAGTAGCAACACGCAATGGGGATGTTTGGTGACGGCCTCGGTCATCAGTCCACCCTGATCGAAACCAACATAACCCGGTGGCGCGCCAATCAGGCGGCTTACCGAGTGTGCTTCCATGTATTCGGACATATCCAAACGCACCAGTTCGATACCCAGTTGCAGGCCGAGTTGCCGAGTTACTTCAGTTTTGCCGACCCCGGTAGGTCCGGCAAGCAGAAAACAGGCAATCGGCCGATTGGGATCGCTCAAGCCAGAACGTGCCATCTTGATGGAGGCAACCAACATATCGATGGATGAATCCTGGCCGAAAACAACCATCTTCAGGTTTCGGCCCAGGTTACGAAGCATGTCGCGATCAGAAGCTGAGACCTGCTTTTGGGGAATCCGTGCCATACGAGCAACAATGTATTCGATCTCCAGGGTATCAACCCGGGCCGTGCGCTGCTCCACCGGCAGCAGCCGCTGACGAGCCCCCGCTTCATCGATGACATCAATGGCCTTGTCGGGGAGCAATTTGTCAGGTAAATGCCGTACCGATAATTCCACGGCCGATTCCAGTGCCGCATCGGTATATTTCACCTCATGGTGCTCTTCAAAACGACTCTTGATCCCTTTGAGAATTTCCACACTTTCAGCCTTCGATGGCTCGACGATATCGATCTTCTGAAAACGGCGTGCCAAAGCCCGGTCTTTCTCAAACACATTGCGGAATTCCTGGAAGGTTGTTGAACCAATACACCGCAATTCACCCGAAGCCAGAACCGGCTTGATCAGATTCGACGCATCCATGGTGCCTCCGGATGCCGAACCCGCCCCAATGATGGTATGGATTTCATCAATAAATAGAATTGCCCCGGGGGTATCGCGAATCTGAGCAATGACCGCCTTGAGTCGCTTCTCAAAATCACCGCGATACTTGGTTCCAGCTACCAATGCACCCAGATCCAAGGCCCAGATAATCGCATCCTGGAGAATTTCCGGTACCTTATTCTCAACAATACGCCGCGCCAGACCTTCCGCCAGCGCGGTCTTGCCAACTCCGGCTTCACCGACGAGAAGGGGGTTGTTCTTGCGCCTGCGACACAGCACCTGTACGGTTCTCTCAACCTCCGCCTCGCGGCCGATAAGCGGATCGATACGCCCCAGTTCAGCCAGTTCATTGAGGTTAGTCGCATATTCCGCAAGCGGGCTGCCTTTGACCTCGACGCCCTCCTCGGTAACCGTATCAGCCTCGGCGTCCACAGACGCGGCCCCTTCGTTACCGATCTTGGCGATGCCATGAGAAAGGTAATTGACGACATCCAGCCGCACCACTTCCTGTTGATTGAGGAAGTACACCGCGTGGGAGTCTTTTTCACCAAAAATGGCGACCAGTACGTTGGCTCCGGTTACTTCCTTACGACCTGAGGACTGTACGTGATACACAGCACGCTGCAAAACCCGCTGAAACCCAAGTGTCGGCTGGGTATCTCGTTCATCATCGGCGGCCAACACCGGGACGGTTTGCGCAATCACCTCCCGCAGCTCCCTTTCCAGTTTCTCCAAATCGGCTCCGGTTGCCCGCAGCACCGAACTTGCCGATCCGTTGGACAGCAAGGCCAGCAGGAGATGCTCCACGGTCATAAACTCGTGACGCTGCGCACGAGCATCCTTGTAACAATGGCCTATAGTGAGTTCGAGATCCTTGCTAAACATGGTGATACTCTTGTTCGTCTACCCTAAATATGGAGTCCATCTATAACTTTTCCATCGTGCACATCAACGGATGCTGATTGGCAAGAGAATACTCATTAACATGATTTACTTTCGTTTCAGCCACTTCGCGAGTAAATACCCCACATATACCCTTACCACGGTGATGCACCTGCAACATAACCTGTACCGCACGTTCCTGGTTCATGTTAAAAAATGTGCGTAACACATCTACGACAAACTCCATTGGGGTGTAATCGTCGTTCAGAAGCACCACCTGATACATTGCCGGGCGCTCGAGGTCAGGCCGTGAGGTTTCCACGATAACGCCAGTTTCATGTTCTCGGTCTCGTTCAGATTCGTGACTCATACCTGCCAGACTGTGATTCCATCGATTTTGAGTATACGCCTGCATTGGGACGAATCGAGTCCTCAAACCGGCAATCTAAGCCTCTGTTCATCTGCCAGGAGCGCGACCCATGAATTCAACTCGGTCCTGGACCGTGGTTCCCGCGTATCACGGTGTTCACAATCAGTTTGTGCGCATCCACTCTGTCATGGCCGAAGTCGCCATACCTTATGATACGGAACGTGGGAGTCTATGAAATGAGGATCATGGTAGGCCTGTCAGGTGGGGTTGATTCATCCGTCGCGGCTATGCTCCTGCAACGCCAAGGACACGATGTCTGCGCAATGTTTATGCACAACTGGAATGATCCTGGCGATACAGATTCAGCCTGCCAAGCTGATGCAGACCGTAAGGACGCGACAAAAATTGCCGGTCAATTGGATATTCCCATCCATATTCGTGATTTCAGTCAGGATTATTGGGATAACGTATTTCGCCATTTCCTGGACGAATACGCCGCAGGACGCACCCCTAATCCCGATATCTTGTGTAATCACGAGATCAAGTTCAAGACATTTCTGCAAGCTGCCATCGACCTGGGTGCCGGCTGCATCGCCACGGGACATTATGCCCGGACTCGCCAGTACCATGGATACTACCAACTGCTGCGGGGCCGTGATCCCGGCAAGGATCAAAGCTACTTTCTGCACACGCTTGGACAACAGCAGTTAGCCCAAGCACGTTTTCCAATTGGTGATCTGCAAAAATCACAAGTCCGTGACTTAGCCAGACAAGCCGGATTCGCCACCCATGATAAAAAGGACTCGACCGGAGTTTGTTTTATCGGTGAGCGCGACTTTCGTAAGTTTCTCAGCCATTACCTGCCTGCCCAGCCTGGCGCCATTCTCGATACGCAGGGGCGTACTCTCGGTGAACACCCCGGGGCACTTTATTTCACCCTCGGCCAGCGCCAAGGTCTGGGACTTGGTGGCGTGCAGGGTGCGAACCAGGCACCATGGTACGTGGTGGGCAAGGATGTGACTCACAACACCTTGGTAGTCGCTCAGGGAGATGCCGGGCATTGGCTGGATGCCCGGCGCCTGCACACTTCACAGCCAAGTTGGGTAACAGAAACGCCACCCGGCAAATCATTTCTCTGCACAGCCAAAACTCGTTATCGACAACCCGATCAGAACTGTCAGGTACAGGTTCTGGATGACCATTGTGAAGTCATTTTCGACCAACCCCAGCGGGCACCCACCCCAGGTCAGGCCGTGGTGTTCTATGCTGGAGAGATATGTCTCGGAGGAGCAACCATCGAGACCACCGATGCCGCTTTTGGCGGCCTGGAACCCAGTACATGAACGAAGAACTTGTCGTTGCCCTTGCCGGATTGTTCCAGGGCACCACCTTGGTACGGGAGCTGGCGACCCAAGGCCGCTGTGACCCTGTAGTGTTCGAACGCAGTCTGGCCAGTGTGCTACGCATTGATGCGGCATCGACCATTGCTGTATACGGAGGCCTGGAAGGAGTTCAGCGCGGCCTGGAGGTCCTGCTGGCGCAGCTTGACCGGCCCAACCCCGATCCGACCCTGACCCGGATCGTACTGACCATCCTGCGGATCGAACGGCGCCTGATGGGCCACCATAAAATGCTCCAACACTTGCAGGAAGGCTTACGTGGAGCGCAACGTCAAGCAGATCATTTTGGTAGTCCCGCCCATCCCGCCGTCATCGCCCGTCTCGCCGGACTGTACGTGGAAACCGTCTCTACCCTACGCCCGCGCGTTCTGGTGAGTGGCAATCCCACCTATCTCAACCAGCCAGCCGTCGTCGAACGGATCCGTGCCGCATTACTCGCCGCCGTACGCTCAAGCGTACTGTGGCACCAACTGGGAGGTCGCCAATGGCGTCTGCTTCTGTATCGGCGCCGTGCCTGCATGTTAGCCCACGGCATGCTCACCCAACAGAAGCTCAATCGGGGCTGATCTGCGAGGCTTGGGAATTGCGACCTCTCCATGGCCGCGCCCAGTCTCCCCATCTCCAACACCACCAGGAGTCGGCAATGAAAGACACCTTCCAGATCCGCGAAAGCATCGACATCCATGGCCACAGCTATCAAATTGCCAGTCTGAAAAAACTTGGCCAGCGCTTTGATCTTGGCCGACTTCCATACTCAATGAAAATCCTGCTCGAGAACCTGCTGCGCCATGAAGACGGTGCCAACGTTACTCACCATGAGATTGAGGCCGTTGCCAACTGGGACGCCGGAAAAGAACCCGATACCGAAATCGCCTTCATGCCGGCACGGGTCATCCTGCAGGATTTCACCGGGGTACCTTGTGTAGTCGATCTCGCCGCAATGCGTGATGCCATGCGCCAGCTCGGTGGTGACCCGAAAAAGATCAACCCCCAGGCTCCATCCGAACTGGTCATCGACCATTCGATACAGGTGGATGTATTCGGATCCAAGGACGCCTTGGAAAAGAATGTCGAAATCGAGTTCCGACGTAACCAGGAGCGCTACAGCTTTCTGCGCTGGGGCCAAAACGCCTTTGATAACTTCAGAGTCGTACCGCCGCGTACCGGTATTGTGCATCAGGTCAATCTGGAACGGCTGGCCCGGGTAGTGATGAGTACCGAAGTCAACGGTGATAACTGGATTTATCCTGACACCGTATTTGGTACCGACTCCCACACCACCATGATCAACGGTCTGGGGGTACTTGGTTGGGGTGTTGGCGGCATTGAGGCCGAAGCGGCCATGTTGGGTCAGGCATCTTCCATGCTGATCCCCCAGGTGGTCGGTTTCAAACTCATGGGTAAACTTGCCGAAGGCATCACCGCGACCGACCTGGTGCTTACGGTCACCCAAATGTTGCGCAAGCTCGGGGTGGTTGGCAAGTTTGTTGAATTTTATGGTGACGGACTGCAAAATCTACCCCTCGCTGACCGCGCCACAATCGCCAACATGGCCCCGGAGTACGGCGCCACCTGCGGCATCTTCCCGGTCGATCAGGAAGCCATCAACTATCTACGCCTGTCGGGTCGTGATGAGCAGCAGATCGCACTGGTCGAGGGCTATGCCAAGGCCCAGGGACTATGGCATGACGCCAATACCCCGGTACCCGAGTTCACCACCACGCTGGAACTGGATCTCGCTGAGGTGCGCCCGTCCATGGCCGGACCGAAGCGCCCGCAGGATCGAGTCCTGCTGAAAGATGTCAAAGAAAACCTTCAGCAAAGTCTGGCCGTCCTCACCGCCAACCGCACCCGGAACCATGCTGAAGCCCGCTTTTCCAATGAGGGCGGCGGCATGGCAGTCGGTCACCCCGTCGGCAATGGCTCGTCCTCGGTACGTGTCACCCGCAATGGTGAGACCTTCGAGTTAGGCGATGGTGCCGTGGTTATCGCTGCAATCACTTCATGTACTAATACGTCCAACCCCGCCGTCATGCTGGGGGCCGGAATCATGGCCCGCAAGGCGGCTGCCCTGGGTCTCAAGGCCAAGCCATGGGTGAAGACTTCTATAGGCCCCGGATCCAAGGTGGTTACGGATTATCTGCAAAAGACCGGACTACTCGTCGATTTAGAAAAGATTGGTTTCTATATTGTCGGTTACGGCTGTACCACCTGCATTGGCAACTCCGGCCCACTCCCAGCTGAGATCAGCCAAGCCATTGGCGAAGGTGACTTGGCCGTGGCTTCGGTATTGTCAGGCAATCGCAATTTCGAAGGCCGGGTCCATGCCGAAATCAAGATGAATTACCTTGCTTCGCCACCTCTGGTAGTCGCCTATGCTCTTGCCGGCTGCCTCGACATCGACCTGACCAAGGATCCGCTTGGAACCGGCACCAATGGACAACCTGTCTATCTGCAGGATATCTGGCCCAGTAATAAGGAAATCTCTGACAGTATGGCCGGGGCGCTCAACCCGAACATGTTCAAGCAGAACTACGCCGATGTCTTCAAGGGTGACGAACGTTGGAGCCGGATCGACTCGCCGACCGGTGAACTGTACCCATGGAGTGACTCGACTTACATCAAGAACCCGCCGTATTTCGAGGGTATGACCCGGGAAGTAGAGCAAATCGAGGATATCCATGGGGCTCGGTGTCTGGGATTATTCGGTGACTCGATCACTACCGATCACATCTCGCCTGCGGGAGCCATCAAGAAGGATTCTCCAGCCGGTCGCTTCCTGATCGAACATGGCGTGCAGCCGGTGGACTTCAATTCCTTCGGTTCACGACGTGGCAACGACGACGTCATGGTGCGTGGCACCTTTGCCAACATCCGCATCCGCAACCTGATGCTGGATGGCGTGGAAGGTGGCTACACAGTGCATGTTCCATCCGGCCAACAGATGGCTATCTACGATGCAGCGATGCAGTACCGGGACGAGAAAACGCCACTGGTCGTTATTGGGGGCAAGGAATACGGCACCGGATCCTCACGCGATTGGGCCGCCAAAGGCACCTTGCTGTTAGGCGTGAAAGCGGTCATTGCCGAAAGTTTCGAACGTATCCACCGCTCCAACCTGGTGGGTATGGGGGTGCTGCCGCTGCAGTTCATGCCCGGTGAAAATGCCCCCAGCCTGGGCCTAACGGGTAGGGAGACCTTCGCGATCACCGGCCTGGAAAACGGTGCAGCAAATACCGTAACGGTGCAAGTCAAAGGTCGTCAGGGTGAGTCAAGTTTCAAGGCACAGGTGATGCTACTAACGCCCAAGGAACGCGAGTTTTATCGGCATGGCGGCATACTGCAGTATGTCTTGCGGCAACTGGTAGCCTGACAAGCTGCCATTCTGAACGGAGCCGGTCGGCAGCGACCGGTTCCACCGCGTCTTTCACCACCTCAGTGAGCCCGATCGCCCAAGCGGGCAGAAGGGACCCCCGGTTTTTTGAATTCCAGTGTACAAATGGGTGTTGGTTTACATTTGGAATACCGGCACCCACGTCGTTTCGGAACGTAAACGATACGGCCCGTTCGGTCGAAAAAAAGCCTGGCAGCACACGCTACCAGGCCCTTCTCAACCAGGCTGGGATAGTCAGTTCGAGCTACTTATGCCATCGGCTTGCAGGGTGCTGGTGTAGAACCGGGTCAGTTCCTTCTTGTAGGCCTGCAGCGCGATCGGGTTGAGATAGATCATATGTCCCGAATCGTAGTAGACCGACTCCACATGGCTGCGTAACTTGGGTTCGAGCATCATGTGATCCAGATCGTATTCAGTCGCATGGAAAGGTGTGGCGAGATCAAAATAGCCATTCACCGACAGCACCCGCAAATAGGGATTCTTGCGTAGCGCTGCACCCAGGTCTCCGGCTACGTAAGGTAACGGATACTTCATGCGCCCGAACATCGTGCCGTGCTTCCAGTCCCAGGCATAGATGACCTTGTCATTCATGACTTTGTAAGGTCGCTCCGAGTGCCACTTGAGAATGTTGCGAATATACCAATGAAACGCCGCGGTAAACCCGGGTGAAACGAATTGATCGGAAGGATCGAATTCAGGTGTGGAGGCAATCGGCTTCAGGTCGTATCCGGCATAACGCGCGTCATAACGACCCACACTCTTGCGCTCAGGCAACATCAGTTCCTTGCGAAACTCAGAAGGTGTAACCCGCAAGTTGGCACGCTCAATGTAGGTCACCGGTAGACCGGTCAGCACGTGCATCTTCTGGGCTACAACCTGCATCTGTACCTTGGACAAACGATCACCCTGATTGAGTGCCGAGGCGTAGACCCCATCGGCAAAGCGACGCGCCTGCTCAACAAACGCGGGCAGACTCGCCGGACGGTTCGGAATCTTGTTGTGGTACCAGGCAATCGCAGCGTAGGTAGGTAGGTTGGCCTGATACTTCAGATCGGTTCCCGGCAACCACAAACCGTAATTCAGAATGGACGACTGCAATACCACACCATTCATCGCCACACCCTGATCCTGCAGATAATTGACCAGAGCCGCCGAACGCGTCGTACCATAGCTCTCGCCATATAGAAATTTGGGGGAATTCCAGCGGTTGTACTTCGAAAGATAGCGCTGAATAAACTGGGCAAAAGATTTCACGTCCTCATCCACACCCCAGAACATCTTGTCGGTACCCTTGCCAACGATGTGACTGTAACCGGTACCCACCGCATCGATGAAAACCAGATCGCTATCATCCAGAAGGCTTTGGTGATTGGCCGTAATCGAATAAGGGGCTGGAGCGGTGGCCTGACCATTTTTGAGGTTGACCCGCATCGGCCCAATACCTCCCATATGCAACCAGATCGTTGAAGATCCGGGACCGCCATTGTACAAAAAGGTCACCGGTCGTTTAGCTAGATTGTGCACCCCGTCACGGGTATAGGCCACGTAGAACATACTGGCCACAGGATGGTTTTTTGCCCCCCGTAGAAGAA
>QILI01000010.1 GCA_003233305.1 Mizugakiibacter sp. | reverse complement strand
CCCATATTGGGCTCCAGGGCAAGATCGGCCACCCCCGGCACTCCGGCCAGTACGTTTTTAATACGGCTGCTCAGGCGGTCCAGTTCACTGAGCTGGTCGCCGTAAATTTTCAGAGCCAGGGTAGCCCGCACCCCGGAGATCAATTCCTCTACCCGCATCTGGATTGGTTGGGTGTAGCTCACTACCGCGGTTGGAATCGCTGCGGATAGGGCCTTTTGCATGGCACTCTCGATACTTTCCAGGGTTTGCCCTTGACGCCACTGGCTTCTCGGTTTGAGCGGGGTGTACACCTCCATGTAATTGACGTCAGCGGTTTCTCCCTTCTCGGCCCGGCCAATCATGGCTAGGGTCGTGTCGACCTCTGGAAACTTATCTTTCACCAGTGCGGCAACCTGCTTGGAGATGTCGATGGATTCTTGCAGTGAAGCGGATGGAATCGAGGTGATCCGCCACATGATCGAACCTTCCTTGAGGTTGGGCATGAACTCCTTACCGAGAAACGGGAACAGCGCCAGGCTACCCAGCAAAGCCAGGCCAGCCATGGCCAGAACCCGTTTGCGTCTGGCCAGAGACCAGTGCAGTATTTTTGCGTAGTAGCGTTTCAGGAAAGCCACCAGGCGCGTGTCCTTCTCTTCTCTAGGCTTGAGAACGAGTGCCGCCAGGACCGGAATCAGGGTCAAGGCGAGAATCAGTGACCCGGCCATGGCAAAGCTGATGTTGAAGGCCATGGGCTTGAACATTTTGCCTTCCAAGCCCTGCAGGCTGAACAGTGGCAGAAACACCACGATGATAATCAAAATGGCGAACGCTACCGGGTTAGCCACTTCTCTGGCTGCCGCCAATACCGCAGCAGTGCGATCGACGGTGCCGCCACCCGCTCGGCGTTCGGACATGATTCGAAAGGCGTTTTCAACTAGCACCACCGCCCCATCCACCATGATGCCTATGCCTATGGCTAGCCCCGCCAGGGACATCAGATTGGCCGATAAGCCCGCCTGATTCATGAAAATAAAGGCGATGAGCATCGCCATCGGTAGGGCGATCACCACCACCAGGGCACTGCGAAAATCCCCGAGAAACAGGAATAGCACTACGGCGACGAGAAGAGAGCCTTCGATCAATGCCCGTACCGCAGTGTTGACGGCAGCATTCACCAGCTCGGTGCGCTCGTAGACGGTGTTGATTTTGACTCCATTCGGCAAGGCCTTTTCCACCGTGCCGAGCTTGGCCTTGATGGCCTCGACCACATTCTTGGCATTCTCCCCGATCCGGGCCAGCACCATGCCCAGCACCACTTCTTTGCCATCACGGGTGACCGCACCGAAGCGTGGCGCCCCGGCCTCGGTGACGCGGGCGATGTCACGAATGTACACCGGGGTACCGTCTTCACTTTTCAGCACGATATCGCCAATATCCCGGCTGTTCTGTACCAGCCCCAAGCCACGCACCAGGTACTGCTCGCGACCCACATTGATGAAGTTGCCCCCAACCTGGGCATTATTTGCTTGCAGTGCTTCGATGACGTCTTTGAAGCCCAGGTCGTGGGCGATCAGCTTCATGGGATTGATGCGCACCTGGTACTGTTTTTCCTGTCCGCCCCACGAAGTAATGTCGTCAACCCCCGGCGCGGTGCGCAGAATCAGGCGGATGGTCCAGTCTTGCAGCGCCCGCAATTCCATATCCGTTGGTGCACCTTGGGGTGGTCCATCAGCGCGTTCTACCGTGTACCAGAACACCTGGCCCAGTCCGGAGGTATTCGGCCCCATTTCCGGTTTGCCATATCCGGCCGGTAAGCGGTCGCCTACCTGCTGCAGGCGTTCGTTGACCAGCTGCCGGGCAAAGTAGATATCCATACTGTCTTTGAAGTAGACCGAGACAAAGGACAGCCCAAACAGGCTGACCGAGCGGATCTCCTGGACATCGGGAAGTCCGGCCAATGCCGATTCCACCGGAGTGGTCAGCAACTGTTCGACGTCTTCTGCGGCCAGGCCAGAGGCTTCGGTATAGACATTGACCTGAACCGGGGTGACGTCGGGAAAGGCATCGATGGGCAGTTGGCGTAGGGCCTGATACCCAAGCAAGCCCACCACTACAAAGACGATCAGTACCAGTACCTTGTAGCGCAGCGATAGTTCCACCAGTCGTTCGAGCATCAGTCCTCTCCCAGCTTCGAGCGCAGCAGACGGGCCTTCAGAGCAAAGGCCCCTTGGTTTACGTAGCGATCACCGACCTTCAGTCCCTGTTTAATGACGGTCCATCCGCCGCGGGTAGCACCCGGCCTGACCGGGATCGGCTCAAACCATCCCTTAGCCTTTTCCAGGAAGACGGTAGGCTGATTCTGCAGTAGGACGATGGCGGCTTTGGCCACCACGAGCTGTGATGAAGCCCCATTCACCGCGAGCCGGACCTCGACCATTTCACCCGGATGCAGCAAGTCCTTGCGGTTGTCCACAGCAATCCGCACCGGCACCGTGCGGGTTCGTTCGTTGCTTTGGTGGGAACGCTGAATCACCTTGCCGGGTAGAGATAGGTCGTGGGCGAGGATTCGGGTATCGGTACCGGGCTTGACCCGTTCGGCATCAGCCGGAGATAACTGGGCCTCCACCCAGACCGTATCCTCCTTGACCAGGGTGAACAGAGTGTGGCCGGGCATGACTCGCTCGCCGATCACAAAATGGTCGGTCGTGATCCGCCCGGAGGCCGGAGCCAGCAGCTTGAAACTGCCATCGGCGGCCGCCGAACCCTTGCGTAGCAAGGTGTGGATCTGACCGTTGGACAGACCGTAGGCGCGGAGTTTAGATCGGGCCAGATCGCGTTGAACCTTGGCCTGGTTATAGCGCCGGGCCGAAACTGCTTGTGGACCCAGGGAGGCGATACGTTGCCAATCCTGTTCGGCCACGATCAGCGCCCCCTGAGTCTCGGCAACCTGGATGCTGGAGAGCACGACCAGTGGCTGGCCGGCTTTCACCACCTCACCAAGCCGGGCCTTGCGGGCGATGACTTGGGCTTCCACCCGAGGCGCGACCAGAACCGTGGAATAAGCATTGGCTTTGACTTCTCCCGGTGCTTCGAGTTCGTCCTTGACGACCAGCCTGGTGGCTGTCGCAACGCTTATCCCGGCTTTGCTGAGGGCGGCGGCATCAAGTTTCAGTGGGTCGGTCGCAGCAGGTGTTTGAGCGCTGGCCGAGGTAGCAAGTGCAAGCAGTAGCGCAAGACAGATGAGTCCGGATTTCGAGAATAAGGTATTCATTGGGAGCCTCCAGGAAGGCGCTTGCCCAGCCAGTCGATGAGACGGCCTGAGCTAGAGAGGTAGTCGAACCAGGCCTGCCAGGTCCGGCTTTGCAGTTGTAGGCCGGACAGTGCCGTATCCAGGCTCTGTTTGAGTTGCACCAGATAGTCAGAGGTACTGATCTCACTGGCGCGCCAGAGTCTTTCCAGCAGCCGAGTACGCTCCAAGTAGGCGGCAGAGCGACCGTTACGGAACGCCAGATCGGCATCTCTCAAGGCCTGGTAACGCAATTTCGTTCCGACCCGTCGGGCCTGAGACAACAGCCGTTGGGAGCGTGTCCAGGCGGCTACCGCTGCGGATTCGGAGTGTGCCGCCTCGACTTCAGCACGGCCGGTGTTGAGTAGGGGTAGGGGGATGGAAATACTGACCCCGATGATCCGATCCGTGATGGCTCCGTAGCGAACTCGCCCTGCAGTAATGCTGGCCGTGGGGTCCGGAATCCTGGCCCTTCGGGCTATTAGGGCAAGGGCTTCGGCACGGGCCTGACGGGCACGAGCCAGACGCATTTCAGGCAGTTCTTCTAAAACCCGGGCGGTGATGTTGCGCGAGGCGGGAGGCAGCCCCGCCGGTACCGCCGGCATGCCGATCGCTGCAGTCCCCACGATTTCCTGCAACACGCTACGCACCGAGACCTCGTTGGCGATCAACTCAGCCTGTTGTGCCAGCGCTTCACCCAGTGCCAGACCAGCAAGATCACGTTCGGGGCTGCTTATATCTCCGACCTTCAGGCGTTTCGAGGCCAGCTTGTCAAAGCGTTTCATCAGCGCTACCCGACGGGCACCCAGTTCGCGTTGCCGAGTAGCGAGATCCATCCGGGACCAGGCCTGCAACCAGCGTGCCGACAGATCCCTGCGTAAACGCTCATAGCGGGCCCGGCTGATCTGCAGATCCGCTTCGGCGGCGCTTACCCGGGCGCGGCGTTTGCCTGAAATGTCCAGGGTCAGGCTGAGACTGGCGGCCCGTCGATTCACGTCGGCATTTTCCGATTCGATCGAGATCGCGGGGTTGTACAGCGGCTGGGCTGCGGCACGAACCCGAGCCCGAGCGGCTTCAACCGAGGATTGTGCGGCTTGAATCTGCGGACTCAGGGCCCAGACTTGACGGATGGCGCTATGCAGCGCGGCAGGGGCGGAGGTGGCAACCGCTGGGTTGGGTTGTGGACTTGGAGGTGCTGCCGCCAATACCGGCAGTACCAGCAACATAGCCACGGCACCCATGGGTGCCGAACGCAGAAAAGACATGAAGATCTCCCAAAACAGACAAGACGATGCAGCACCCTGATGGGCACCGCGTTACTCAGACTGTTTTAGGCGATAGGGGGGCGCAGAATCGATCCGGGGAGATCGGGAACTCTCCCCACGTAACGGGCCGGCAAAAATGTCAATGAATAGGGAACCGCTGCGAGCAACAGTTTGGCGGCGGCCAGCGGTGGAGAATCCTGGTAGGAGTCGTGGTCGTCACCCGAAGCGAAGTGCCAGGAATCGGCGTTGTCCACGTCAATCGTTATGTTGACCGATGGAGACGGGGCTTCATCGGTAGTAACCGAGGTGGTGATAACCGTCGAGTCACGGAATAGTTCACCGGCCAGGCAGGCTGAGCCAAAGGTTGAGGTCGTGAGTAGCACCAGCAAAAACACCGACCATAGTCCGCGATGGTTGCGGAACAGAGTCATGATGGAAATGGATGGCGCAGACATGGAGAAATTCTATCGCTGATAGTTATTGTTAGACAATCACAGTCTCTGATCCGCCATGATGTCCACTTCAAGCCGGTGATGCCACTCCTGCAGTATTACGAGAGATGATGAGGAGCACGTATTAATCCGCAACACCCCGGATAATCCGAGGTGTGCTTATTGTGGTGTCAGCAGGCCATCATTGTTCTGAGCGTATGGCCCGATTGACCGTGTGATTGAAGTCCAGCATTAGCTGGCGCAAATCGTCGTGACGCGTGTAATTTATCGATGACGATGCATGATTCAGTCGGACATAAAAAGCCGAGCCGTGCGGCCCGCTCTTACGCTTGATCTCGCAATGCAGTTGCCCACTGCTGCCAGCGGTTGCAACGGTCCTGATTTCCCGGTCGGTATCGACCCGGAGGTTGGGTGCACAATGCTGCAGCACCCATTTTCGAGCCGCTGTCCAGCCTCGCTGGCAAGCCGCATCATTCGTGCAAGTCGGGATCGACTTCGTAATCGATGTCCCGGATATTGCCGGTTTGATGATATAGCCAAGCCCAGGTGGCGAGCTGCTTTCTATATAGGAGTTACTGAACATGGCGCATCCAGCCAGCACCACCACCAGCAAGGTCACCCACAGCATGCGGGTATAACGTACCGAGACGCGTTGCCACTTGATTAACATCTCATCCTCCTCAGGCGGCGGCTTGCACGGTATCGAGGATACGGCCATCGAGCATCCGCACCATGCGTTGCGCCTGGGTGGCCAGACTGGCCTCGTGAGTCACCATCAGCAGAGTGGTCCCAGCAGTATGCAGTTCCAGGAACAATTGCATCACGTGGGCGGCATTCTCACTATCGAGGTTGCCGGTCGGCTCATCAGCCAGAATCAGATCGGGGGCCCCCACCAGAGCCCGGGCAATGGCCACCCGCTGTTGCTGGCCGCCGGAGAGCTGGTGCGGGACGTGCTTGAGGCGATGGGCCAGGCCAACCCGTTCCAACGCCTCACTGGCGCGGCGGTGGCGCTCGGCCTTTTTTACCCCACTGCGAAACTTCAGCGGCAGCGCCACATTGTCCAGTACCGTAAGATCACCGACCAGGTTGAACGACTGGAACACGAAGCCGATATGCTGGTTGCGCACCACCGCCCGGGCATCGCCATTCAACTCGCCGACATCGCGCCCGGCCAGCCGGTAACGACCCTCCTCGAAATCGGTCAGCAATCCCAGCACCGCCATTAAGGTCGATTTACCGCAACCGGATGGGCCGGTCACCGCCACAAACTCGCCCTTGCGTACATTGAGATCGATGCCGCGTAAAGCATAAGTATCGACCTCCTCAGTACTGAAGTGTTTGGTGATGCCACGTAGTTCGATTACCGGTACCGCTTCAGCGGCCGTTCCATGGTTCACTTTGTCTGCACTCATACGGTCCTCCTTAACGCAGCCGTAGCTGCTGGTAATGGGAATAAGCCGAAACATCTGACAACACCACGCGCTCGCCGGGCTTGAGACCTGAGAGCACCTGAATTCGATTGCTCGAGGCCACCCCGAAACGTACTTGCCGTCGCCTCGCCACCGCGCTGCCCGCTGCCAGCTCGAACACCGCGGCACTCGAGTTGGCCTGCACATTGGCCGGACGGGCCACAAAGCGCACATTCTGTAGGCGGGCCACGCGAATCGTCGCAGTGACGCTCTGGTCGACCCGGGCACTGGCCGACAGCTTTCCGATCGGGGCGATATACACCGTTACTAACCCCCCTCTTACCGTTGGGTTGATGCGCAAGACACGCCCAGCGATGGCCGCTCCGCGCGGATCGATCAGCACCGCCTGGCCGACCCGTACGCTGGCGGCATCGTACTGGCTTACCTGCACCCGAGCTATGAGCTGGTTGGGGGTCGAGATCCGGGCAATATTGGCCCCGGCCGCCAGTTGCTGGCCCGGCTCGGCACTGACCTGCTCGACCACCCCGGCCATCGGTGCCCGTACCGTCAGCTGGGCCGCCTCGGCCTTGCGCAAAGTTAGCAGGGCCCGTTGCTGGCGCACCTGTTCGGCCTCGGCCTGCAACAGTGAACGGTTCCCCGATTCGAGATTGGCCAGGCGCTCCTGTCCGAACCGCAGCTGTTTCTGTAACAGCCCGTACTTGAGTTTCTCGTTGCGATACTTGAACATCGGCACGATACCGCGCTCAGCCAGGGTCTTGTCGGCTTGCAGATGCATGGCCGCGCTGAGTACATCCACCTTCAGCCCCTCGATTCTGGAACGCTGGCTGAGCACCGCGTTTTCCTGCTGCTGTTTGCGGGCCAGGTAACGGGCCTCGGCTGCCGCCAGATTGGCCGCTGCCGACTGCGCCGCATTCAGCACCTGGGGATTGGAAAACATGACCAGCGGCGCACCCTTGGCCACCCGTTGACCGGGCGCCACCTGCACCTGCTCGACCACCCCACCTGAAGGTACGGCAATCCAGCGCGAATGCGCCGGAACCAGCTTACCCGCGGCCTGCACCTGCACCACAAAATTGCCCTGTTTGACTGTGCCCAGCCATACCTCGCTACGCGCTACATCAGCAACCGACCCGTCGCTCAGTTGCCAGGCCCACACCCCCAGGCCCAGCAACGCCACGATGCCGATAACGATCCAGGTACTGCGCCGCCGCCACCACGCCCGCCGCACCACCGCCCGGCGCACATCCATGGTCTCGAACAGATCAGACTTCGCATCCTGGTTCATCCATCGACTCCTTGCCGTGATCGGGATCTGCAATCATCCCATCCTACAACCCAACTCTCAGCCTGCTCCTCGCCGCAGACCCGCGCATAAAAATGCGCACTGTGCGTGTCAGCACATAGAAATGGGAACCCCTCACAACTCATGCAAACTCTCCGCGGGTTCGGCGCGGGCGGCCCGGCGGGTGGGAGAGTGCGCAACCAGGAACACCGCCAGCAGCAGCACGGTCAGAGCAATCCAGGTTGGCAGGCCAAACGGCGACACCTGCGCACCGGACAGGAAGGCAAACTGGGTGGCCAGCCAGGGGACGGCCAACAGGGCCAAGACGATCCCTGCCCCGGCCAGGGCTAATACGCCCAGCACCACTTCGCGATACAAGCGTGATGGTCCCGCCCCGAGTGCCGAGCGGATGGCACTAAGACGCTTGCGCATGGCCAGATACAGACGCAAATGGGCAGCCACACCGGAGAGCGCAATCGCCCAGGCGAATAGCGCGATCAATGTGAAGATCTGTGCTTGGCGGGTTTGTGAGGCGCTCAGCTTGGTCAGTATCCGGCTACTGGACTGAATGGATACCAGCTCCAATTGTGGGGCTTGGTGCTTGAGCACTAGACGGAGGGCTTTGCGCAACGCCGGAATCCGTGCATTGATCAGTAACGGACGAATCAGTATCGATCCGCCGTTACCCGTAAAGCTCACTGATTGGAAGGTCCGAAAATCATAAACCACCGTAGGGGTAGGCCCATGGTTTGGCCCGGCCAGATGGATCGTTGCGAGGACCCCGATCACCCGCAAGACCTTTTTGGACTTCGAACGCATCAGAGTCTTGCCTACCGCCGCCCGAACGCTTCCGAACAGATGGCGCGCCAGCACAGCGTCGATGAGCACCGCATCGGCATCCGCTTGGGTCACTGAAAAATTACGGCCCGCCAGCAATTGGGCACCGGTAACATGCAGCCATTGTGGATTAGCCGCCGTGACATGAGTCGGTGCCTCCTTCCGACCCGCCTTGAATAGGGTAGGCTGCTCCAACGAAGCCAGTGGCAACGGACCGATGGCGACTTGTGCGTTCGCTTGCACCTGTTTCACTGCGGCCCGCAATGCTTGCAGCAGCAGGGTATTGCCTACCATGGTCTGTTTACTTCCAGTCATGTATATACCGGATGCCGTCGGCGAACGGTTTATCGTCACTACAGTGACGGGGGCCTGCAACATACCCAGGTCCATATGCCGTTGCTGCCAAGCATAGTGGATGGCCCAGGCGGCGGCAGTGCTCATGACTGTGGCCAGCACGACTTCCGCTATCAGTATGACCATGCCTAGTTGGCGATCGGTGCGGGCTATGGTGCTGCTGCGTGAGGTTTGCTGCCATGGGGACATCAGAATCAGCAGTAACGGCATGGATTCGACCAGAACCACGATGACGCACATTAGAGGCAGGATCCACGCCAATTGCCAGGCTACCGCTGCGCTGGTGAAGGATACCCAGGCACCTGCTGAAGGTAGCAAATACTTGAGTAGCGCATAACCCGCGAGTGCGAAGCACACGCTCAAGCCGAGCATCAACGCAACCGAAGCCAGACTGCGCTGCAAAAACCGTCGTCGTAACCAGGCTTGGGTGGCCCCCAGTGTACGTTCCAATTGCAGTACCGGACGGCGACGCACCAGAGTCAGCCAACGCAGGGTAAACAGATTAATCGTCGCCAGTACCAGGGCGGCCAGGGCGATGGCCAGATACAGTTCGGTTTGCCGGACAGCTTGTTGATGTGCCACTGGGTCGCTGGAAAACGGCAGTCTGACCAGGAATCCACGACTGCCTGTTTGAGTATCACCCTTGGGCACTTGCAACCACGCTCGCTTGAGCTGTTGCCGAAGTGCCGTCTTGGACAGGTTTGCCGGTGCGCTGAGAACCGCGGGCATCCCAGTGAGGACCAAGGATTGTTCCATGGTCTGACCTTTGTCGGGAGGCCAGTTAAAGCCACTCAGCGCTGGGAACAGGGTGTAGGGTATCCAGGCCTCCGAGTTGAAAATCCCACCAAATGCGCTCGGCAGCACACCCACTACCCGTAAGGTCAATCCCTTCAAGGCATTACGCGAGGTCACGGCAAGTACACGCCCTATCGCCGCCCTGGCGCTGCCGAATAGGTGCCGGGCTACCGTTGCATTCAGTACCACGACCCGGTTGCCGTCGCGTACATCGGCGAACATCAGCAGGCGTCCGGCAAGCGGCGTCACGTGCATGGCTTGCAGATAGGTTCCGACAATCAGCTCGGACTTGAGCTTCGTTACCGATCGTGCTCCTACGGAAGTTGAAAACGATATATTTTGGGGTGCCACACCACCCAGGCCCAAACCGGGGGCCAGCTTTCCGGTCAGGGAATCAATGAGTTTTGTGCTCAAACCGAAATCCGGCCCGGTGCTACGCTGAATTCCCAGCGCGTAGTAGCGATAGCCGGACCCGGCTCCGGAAATGTGCGGGTCATTGATAACCCGCAGCGTGGTGAAGGCCAGCGCCGTGGTCGCCACGGCCAGGGCCAGTAATGCATAAGCCCCACTCAGCCCCCAAGATGGTTTACGCATGGTATGTCTTCCTTGATGATCCTTACAGGACAGAGTGCCCAATGACACATAAAATGATCCTAAGCGGTAATAATGGGTTCGGCCGTACCCACCTCTTGAATACCACGCCGGGGATAGACCTCGTAGCGGAGGGCAACGTTTTGCCCGGGCAGGATGGCGCTGCTAACGGTTACCGAGTTGCCGGGTTACCGGGTGAAACGTGGATGACGACATCTTGCTGGCTTAGCGCTGCACGTACCGTATCGCCAGGGTGGGCTGCCAGGTGATGGTAGATAAGCGGTGGGCGTGCTATGGCCAATACGGGTGCGGCGACGAGCACCAGAAGGGAGGAAGTACGGAATTTTCTGTTCATGACGTTAGGTTATGAATGGTGTACTGGTACGATACTACACTAATTCATAGATACTGTCTTAAAACAGGGTGACACCTAATATAGACAAAGCGAATGCTCATTGAATAGACCGCCAGCGTATTGGCAGCCGGGTTGTCAGACCTGCTGCCTCACCATCCCCTCAACCTATGGGGTAGTGGCCTAGGAATCCGGCGGATTTAGCGACTGCAGTCCCATAAAATAGCTTGATCATACCCAGAAGGGATCGAAGTCATTATGTCAGGCAAATCCCCGCCCATTAATCGAGACATCGCGTACCTGTTGCCACTGCCGTTGCAGGATTGGCTACCGGAGAAGCATCTGACTCGCTCGGTGTGGATATTGTGGTTCGGCTCGATTTTCGTGCTCTGGTGAAGGGCTACGCTGGTGGCGGTAAACATCCCTATCACCCAGCCGCATTACGGGCACTGTTGTTCTACGGTTATGCGATGGGGGTATGCGAACCAGCTGGAAGCGCAGCTACACCAAGAGGTCCAGGAACTGCTGAGGTGGGTAGAACGTGCCGATGCCCCGCCACCCGGCGCACATCCATGCGCGCAAACAGATCGGGTTTCGACTCCGGGTTCATCCGTCGGCTCCTTGTCGGTCCAGGTCAATCCGACACCCCGCCGCCGCGTGCGGTGCAGGCGTGTGATCAGAGCTCATGCAGGCTCTCCGCGGGTTCGGCCCGGGCGGCCCGGCGGGCCGGGAAATGCACCACCGCGAACACCGCCAACAGCAGCACGGCGAGCGCGACCCAGGTGGCCGTACCGAAAGGAGCAAATTGTGCGCCGGACAGGAACGCGAACTGCTGCGCTAACCAGGGAACCATCAACAGGGCCAGAGCACTACCCGTTATGGACAGTGCCAGCACGCTGCCTACAACATTGCGGTACAAGTATGAAGGTGTGGCTCCCAAGGCACCGCGCAGGGCGGTCAGCCGTCGTTGTCGGGCCAAAACCATACGCAGCAAAGCCCAAACTCCAGACAGAGCAATGGCCCAGGCAAATAGCGCAATAACCACGAACACCCGGGCCTGGCGGATCTGCGCCGCAGCTAGCCAGTCACGCAATTCGCCAACGCTACGCACTTGCGTCACCGTACCTAGATTTCCCGATTTCAGCACAGTATTCAGATGTGCGCGCAAGGCGGCCTGCATGGTGGTATTCATATCCCGGCCAACGGCTACAGTTATGCCATTGAGCATCGCGAACGAGTTCTTACGTATGTCCTGCACCAGCACCGGACAGGCCTTGCGGGTCGTGCCATGCAGATCCAGCGGCGCAATCACCCCCACCACCCTCTCCGGCTTGGTAGCCGAGCCGGATATGAACTTGCCCAGCGCCATTTGCAGGCTGCCGAACAGAGTTCGCGCCAGCCTGGCATCCAGCAATACAGTATCCGCGGTAGCATGAGCTACATTGAAATTATGGCCGGCCAGCACCCGTACCCCGGTGGCCTCAAGCCAGCTGGGTGAGGCCGACACGACACAGGCGCTGGTCACAGCCTTGCCAGCATGGAAGGCTTTGGGAAAATCAAAGCCGGATTCTCGGCGGATCGCGGGGCCCAGGCCCACGGCCCGGCCTGGGAACATCCTCTGAGTTGTCTTCTCTAGGCGATCTTGCAGCAACCGAAAACGGGTCTTCACCGCCTTTATGTCGGCAAGGTTGCCAACAGCCACCTGCCTATTTCTCGCCTGGATCCTGGCTAGGGTCACCGGTCGGTTAAGAAAACCGATATCGGTATGGGTGGAGTGCCAGGCATGCTGTAGTGACCAAGCGGCGATGATGCTCATCATCACTCCCAAGGTGATTTCGGCCACCAGCAACATCGCACCGGCACGCTGATCGGCACGGCTCAGTGTGGTTGCGCGGACCCCATCCAGCCGTTCGCGCATCAGTAACACCACCAAGGGCAATGCCTGGGCCAGGATCACCAGGCCAACAATCAAGGGCAACAGCCATAGCAGGGGAGCCAGCAAGGCAGATACGGTGAGCACGGATGACAACTCACCAACCCAGTGCCGCAATAGCGCCGCTATGCCGAAAACTAATAGTCCACTCGCGATCAACATCAGCAGCAGCGAAATGAGCGCGTCCCCGGCAAAACGTCGTAATAAGAACGTACGCTGCGCTCCCAGCACCCTCTCTAACTGCAAAGTGGCCCGGTGACGCAGATATTCCAGCCAGCGCAGCACCAGTACATTAAGTGCCGCCAGCAATACGGCGGCAATCGCCAGGCCCAGGAACAGGCGAATACGGCGGAACAGGGCTTTATGGATAAAGGGAGTAACTGAATACGGTTGCATGGTCACCAGTCCCCGCACGTCACTAGGTATGTGCCCTTTTGCAGCGTGATACAGATGGGTAAGCTGTGTCTGCAACTGCGCGGGCGACACGGTAGCGGGCACACTCAGCAGCACTGAAGGCCCTTTGAATACCATCGTCTTGATCATATTGTTACTGTGGAAACCTTTGGGCCATGAGCCTTGTAACATCGGCATCATCAGGGTGTACGGCAACCAGATGGCGGCTGAATTGCCGCCGAATCCCGCCCAGAGTCCGTGGAACTGATTCGGCAAAACACCGACCACGGTCAATTCGAAACCTTTTGCGGTATACAGATGTTTTTGCAGGGCGGCCCGGGAATTGCCGAACAGGCGCCGGGCCTCCGCCTGAGAGAGCACGGCAACGGCGGCACCCCGGCGCTGGTCAGCAAGCGTCAGCAGGCGCCCGACCATGGGCCGCAAATGCAGGGCTTGCGCATAGTCAGCCATGACCAGCTCGATCCTGGTGACTTGTGGATGCGTCCCGAGCCGGGTAGTAATGCCGATCTTCTGCTGCATTGAGCTGGCGATCCCGTATCCCTCCGGCAACAACAACTGCATCTGTGCCATGGAAACGGTGCTGATACTAGAAAAATCCGGTCCGGTAGGTCGTTGGTAACCTAGCACCATGTACTGATAACCCGGCCCGGCACCAGAAATCACTGGTGAGTCCCATGTCCGCAGTATGGCGAAGGCCAGCGTCGTGGTCGCCACGGCCAGGGCCAGCAACGCATAGGCCCCACTCAACCCCCAAGATGGTTTACGCATGGTAGTGCTTCCCTGGCTCCATTTCAGCCAGTCTCACCGTTGCGCGAACCGGAGGTCAAGCTAATACAGCTTACAATTTTGTTAACTCCGGGATGTGCCAATGCGGCTCGATTCTACGTAGTGGCTACGAGTGAAAGGCCATGGCTAGGAGACCAGGACTTGTAGGCAAGATCGCCAAAAAGGATGGCCTGGCCACAGTGTGGCCATGACTTTTTTGAGTGGATTTCCGCCTGCGTGGGAATCACAAGAATAGGTGTGGGCAACATGAAAAGTCTCGTTACCCCGGGCGCAGAATTATCGCAGCCAGTGCCGTGGATTGATCGGCTTGGAGTCGTGACGTATACCAAAATACACACCCTCGAAGCCAGCCGTAGCCGTACCCGCTGTGGCCAGTATCTGGCCGGGTTGTACCCAGTCGCCAACGCTTACCTCAAGACTCTCGTTATTGCCGTAGAGACTCATCCAACCATGGCCCTGATCGATAATCACCAGCATGCCGAAACCGCGCAGCCAGTTGGCGTATACGACTCGGCCCGGGGCTACAGCGCGGACCTTAGCCCCCCCTGTGGCCAGAATCTTCAGACCATCACCCCAGGTTTTGAGCTTGCCGGAAACCGGCCAGGGTAGTTTTCCGCGCAGGCTTGCAAAAGGACGGTTGCTGGGGGTGTTGGGAGGGATGCCCAGAAACAATCCCTGCAGTCGGTCGAGTAACCGGCGTAGATTTTTTTCATTGTTTCTGAGCGCCATGAGACGCATGCTCTGGCTTCGATAGCGCTGTTCTGCTTGCTGGCGCAGTGCCCGCAGCCGGGTTCGTTGCTGCTTGCGTTGGGCTATCTGTGCGGTTTGCTGTGTGCGGGTTACGCTCAATGCCTGGGTTTGCTGGGTGATCTCAGCTCCGAGTTTGCGGAGTTGGTCGAGGTTGTTGAGTAACCCTTGGATGCGTTGTTGTTGCGCATGCTGAAGAATGCCGGAATAACCAAGTGTACGCTGGATTCTGACCACACTGGAACCGCTCAGAAGAACGCGAAGCTCGCTGTAGCGACCTATCGTATAGACCGCACGAAGCAGACTGGCTAAAGCCAGACGCTGTCCGGCAAGTCGCTGCTGTGCATGTTTGCGTCGAGTTTCAAGACGAACCATCTGGTGGCGTTGGGTTTGTAAGGTGGCATTGATTTTGCGCAGGGCTGCAGCGGCGGTCGACAGGCGCGCGCTCTGGGCGGCAATGCGTGCATCAAGAGCGTCACGGTGGACCAGCGTCTGTTTTTGGCGAGCCGCCAATAGGGTGATTTTGGCACGTACCGCAGTCAGTTTTTTCTGGTTCGCGAGCTGTTGCCGAGATGTTTTGCTGGGCGCAGAGCTGGAGGCGGTGGTATGCGCGCAGGCCAGCGGCATCCATAGCGGAAGCGCGAGCAGCAGGGGGAGTAAATGAGGACGTAGCGACATTACGGACATTATGGCGGCGCGGCGTGGTCTTCGCGAATGTCAGCGGGAGTGCACTGGCACAATTCGGGTTCAGTCGTTCTTAGTTTGAGGCTTGCATGGCCGTCGCCGTGCCGGTACTGGATCACGAGTACACCTTGGATCATAAATATACGCACCAGCAAGGCCGAATCTATCTTTCCGGCATTCAGGCACGGGTTCGTTGGCCTTTGTTGCAGGCCGCCCGGGATCGGGCAGCGCGCTTGAATACGGCCGGTTTCGTATCCGGTTATCGAGGCTCACCGTTGGGCGGTCTGGATCTGAAGTTGTGGCGCGCTCACCAGCATCTGGCTGCGGCAGGGGTCCAATTCAAGCCAGGACTGAATGAGGATCTGGCCGCAACCATGGTTTGGGGCAGCCAACAGGTCGGCCTGTTTTCAGGCGCCCAGCATGATGGCGTGTTTGCTATGTGGTATGGCAAGGGCCCGAGTGTTGATCGTAGTGGTGATGTGTTCAAGCACGCCAATGCGGCGGGCACCTCGCCTCATGGTGGGGTGTTGGTGCTTGCCGGGGATGACCACGCCTGCCGTAGCTCAACCTTGCCGCACGGCTCCGAACTGGAATTCGTCTCGGCAATGATGCCGGTACTGAATCCGGCCGGGATACAGGAAATTCTCGATTTTGGCCTGATCGGCTGGGCTATGAGCCGCTGGACCGGGCGCTGGATCGGTTTCAAAACAATTGCTGAAACGGTGGAATCGTCGGCGTCAGTCGAGTTGACTGGTGGACCACAAATTGTCTTGCCCGAGGATTTTGATTTGCCACCGGGTGGTTTCAATATCCGTTGGCCCGATCCCCCTCTGGACCAGGAAGCCCGACTGCAGCAGTGGGTGGTGCCGGCCACCCATGCCTTTGCTCGTGCCAATGGACTCGATCGGATAGCTATAAGCTCACCGCATCCGCGATTAGGTATTGTCACTACCGGCAAAAGCTATCTGGATGTGCTGCAGGCGCTGGAGTTTCTGGGCGTGGACGAGGCCATGGCGGCTGCCATCGGCTTGACGGTATACAAGGTCGGCATGGTTTGGCCGCTGGAGCCCGAGGGTTTGCGGGACTTCTGCCGAGGTTTGCAAGAGGTCCTGGTGATCGAGGAGAAGCGTGCTTTTCTCGAGAGTCAGATCAAGGAGATTTTCTACGATTTGCCTGAGCGACCGCGGATACTCGGCAAGCACGATGAGCAGGGCAGGCTGATTTTGCCCTCGACCGCCGAACTGACCCCGGCGCAGGTAGCCAAGGTGCTGGCCGGGCGTATCGAGCGCTTTCATCGTGCCGAGAGTATTGAACGGTGCCTGGCTTTCATCACTGAGAAAGAAAGTGAACTGGCCTTGCCGCGGGCGGAGTTTCCACGCGCGGCACATTACTGCGCCGGCTGCCCGCACAACACTTCCACGGCGGTGCCGGAAGGATCGCGGGCGATGGCCGGCATTGGTTGCCATTACATGGTGACCGCCGATACAGCGTGCTGCGATTGAGCCCCAGCACCTCACAAGCGAGCGTCATGGGCACTCGCTCAGGGCGTTGTTCAAGAACGACGTTCACGCATCGCTCCCAGTGCGCAAACGATCGAGCATTGATAAAGCTTTTTTTTGGAGCTCCAGGCAATCATTGGCCATCTCCAGCTTGCGCTGCAAACGACTATTTTCCCGGCGAAGCTGTTCATTCTGGCGTTGTTCCG
>QILI01000153.1 GCA_003233305.1 Mizugakiibacter sp. | reverse complement strand
TGTATCCGTTGGCAATGCGGGCGGGGGATGTTGCGGGCCACATCAATCAGGCGATTGCTTTCAATGAGGTAGCGCTCTGGCGGCAGACCAATCAGGCGGCTCATTTGCAGATTGCCCTCAATCAACGGGTCAAGCTGGATGAGTTGATATGCGATGGACTGTTGGTTGCCACTCCCGCTGGTTCGACGGCTTACAACTTTTCTGCCCACGGGCCGATTTTGCCCCTCGATGCCAATGTACTTGCGTTGACCCCAATCAGCCCGTTCCGGCCCCGGCGTTGGCGCGGCGCATTGCTTCCAGCCGGTACCCAAGTAACTTTGCAGGTCAAAGAATTTACGCGGCGTGGGGTCAGTGTTACCGCAGACTTTCACGAGTTCCGCGATATCCGTTGGGTAGAAATTGAGGATCCGCGCAAGCAATCGGTACAGTTGCTGTTCGATCCTGAACATCATTTGGCGGAACGCATTCTCGACGAACAGTTTGCACTGTAATCATCAGTCTGGGTGATTTCGGTTTGCCCTGGACTGGGGACAAGTAAAACGACGGATTGCCAAGCCGGTAACGGGTACACTGGAAGCATGTCCGAAGTTCACAATCCACAAGCCGTTGAAGATGATTGCCTGGTGGTGGCGATCTCGTCGCGGGCTTTGTTTGATTTGGCCAATAGCCATGATCTATTTGAACGCGAAGGATTGAGTGCGTACCGAAGCTTTCAGATCTCTCATGAGGAAGAGTCGCTATTGCCCGGGGTGGCATTTCCGTTGGTGCGCAAGCTGCTGCGGCTCAACACTCTGGCCCCGGCTGCGCCCAGGGTAGAGGTGATTCTATTATCCCGGAACTCCGGCGATACCGGCCTGAGAATCTTTAATTCCATCCAGGAACACAAGCTCGATATCTCACGTGCCGCCTTTACTAGTGGCGAACCGACGGCAGCCTATGTCCATCCGTTTGCAGTAGATTTATTTCTCTCATCCAATGCCGAGGATGTTAGCCGGGCCTTACAAGCTGGAGTGGCTGCGGCAACCATCCTGCCATCTGCAGCGGGGCAGGGACACGCCGAGCAGGTCCGTATTGCCTTTGATGGTGATGCCGTATTATTTGGTGAGGAAGGTGAAATCATCTCACAGGAACAGGGCCTCGAAGCCTTCCATCGCAATGAGCGTGAGCATGAAAAAGAACCGCTTTCGGGGGGTCCGTTCCGCGGTTTCCTGGCTGCCCTACAACGCCTGCAGGCGGCATTCCCAGCGGAAAACCCGCCACTTCGCACGGCCCTGGTTACCGCCCGATCCGCCCCGGCACACAAGCGGGTGATACTGACCTTGCGCCATTGGGGGGTACGTTTGGATGAGGCGCTGTTTCTGGGGGGGCGCGATAAAGGGCCATTTCTCGAGGCCTTCGGGGCCGATATTTTCTTTGATGATTCGCTGGTGAATGTCGATTCGGCACGTCGTCATGTGGCTACCGGACACGTCCCATCGCAGACTAATCCGCAACGCTGACCTGCCTCCTCGATAGCGTTCTATACCCCGAGCCTCAGGCTTGTCACCTTAGAATCCGGCCGCTCATGCGGGAAACCCTTGTATAAGCCCCGTCCGTTGATCCGGCGGGTTCAGGCGGTGGTCTGCTGCGATCCACGCAATTAGGCTACTATCGCGCTTTGCCAATACGAAAATTAAATCATGTCGATGAACCGTACCTTACAAGCGCTGGCTGTGTTGATGGCACTTGCCATTTCCGTACCCGTAGCCACCGCGAAATCGTCCAATCCTGCGCGTGCACTGGTTCAGAAGCTGGCCCCCGGCACCCGGATCGTGCAGGAATTCAAGGGCCCCATGGGCCTGGATGGATTTGTTCTGCACGATCCTGCCAAAGCCGGCAGGAAATCGCGTTATGGGGTGGTCTATGTCACGGCTTCCGGCAAGTTTGCTTTCGCCGGAGCGATTTATGACGCCACCGGCAAAGATGTGGCCCGCAGTATGGCCGAGCGCTACATTCCCAAACCGGATCTGCGCCCGCTGCTTGATGCGGTACGTACCAAGACCAGCTATTTCAGCGAAGGCGCTGTCAAGGCTCCCCATGTATTTGTCTTTTTTGACCCCAATTGCATCTATTGCAATATGCTCTGGAAACAAACCCGGGATGCTGTCAAAGCAGGTCAATTACGGATTTCCTGGGTACCTGTGGCCATTCTAAAAAAGACCAGTATGGGGCGTTCTGTAGCCATCCTGGCCGCCAAGGACCCGGTCGCCGCAATGCGTGAGGACGAGGCCCATTTCGACCACCAGAACGAACAGGGAGCAATGCCTCCCGACGCCGGTGATTCTGCAGTTAGAACCAAGGTTGAAGCCAATACAGCCTTTTTTGTGTCAAACAATATGCAGGGCACACCGACCTTGGTTTACCGGGATCAATCCAATAAGATCCATGTCATTCCCGGCTTACCTTCGGCCGCTGGACTCAAACAGATCCTAAGTACCGCATCACCCCAGTAAGCCATGTTGTGAGATTATTTTCTGCCCCTCCAGCATCCAGAGGGGCAGGGTATATGTCTGGCAAGTGAACCAGGTTTGTATAGTCCCGCGGGTATCGCACAGCCATTCAGCAGGCGTAGCCTGGGTGAAACGCGAGTGTGATTCGGGGTGGAATACCCCTGGCTGGCTGTCCCCGGATTTCACTTCGTAGTATCCGGGCTATGCAAGGGGATAGTGAGCCCGGCCAGGAATAAACATGCCGGTACCATCCAATGGGTCCTTTCTGTGCAGGCGGAAATCCAGCGAAGAAAGCTATGTCCACGCAGTGGACAGGCGATCCGCGGGTGGACTCTATGTCTTGATCGAAAATGGCTGCCGATTCATTAGTCTGACTGTTAGAATGAGGGTTTTGCAGATACGGCTGATATGTCCAAAAAGCTTAATCCCAGTGACCTGTTTGACGTGCGGGCCTCACTTAGCGAAGAGGAACGAATGGTTCAGGATAGTGTGGCCCGTTTTACCGATGAACGGGTCCTGCCGATCATCGGAGATTGCTTCGACCGAGCCGAATTTCCCTTCGATCTGATCCCGGAAATGGCCGGGATGGGTCTGCTGGGCAGCTATTTTCCTGAAACCTACGGTTGTGCAGGCATGAATGCGGTGAGCTACGGGCTAATCTGCCAGGAGTTGGAACGCGGCGACTCGGGCCTGCGCAGTTTCGTGTCAGTACAGACCTCATTGTGCATGTATCCGATTTTCGCCTACGGCAACGAAGAGCAGAAGCAGCGCTGGCTGCCGTCGATGGCCCAGGGCGAGACGATCGGTTGTTTCGGACTTACCGAACCGCAGGGCGGGTCCGATCCCGCCAATATGAAAACCCATGCCCGTCGTGACGGTGACGACTGGATCATCAATGGTGCCAAGATGTGGATTACCAACGGCAGCCTCGCCAAGGTGGCCATCGTCTGGGCGCAGACCGATACTGGTATCCAGGGTTTTTTGGTTGAGCGTGGCATGAAGGGTTTCGAGACCCGGGATATCCACCGCAAGATGTCCTTGCGTGCTTCGGTCACCAGTGAACTATTTTTTGATGATGTGCGAGTGCCTGATACTAATCGATTGCATGGGGCGCAAGGACTCAAGGGGCCGCTAGGCTGCCTGAACCAGGCTCGTTACGGCATTACCTGGGGTCCGATTGGTGCTGCGATCGCCTGTTTTGTCGAGGTACTGGACTATACGAAAAATCGCCAGCTCTTCGGGCGTGCTCTGGCAGCCAACCAAGCTGTGCAGCTGCGTCTGGCCGATATGGCCAGGCGCATTACCACCGCGCAGCTGCTTTCACTGCAACTGGGTCGGCTCAAGGATGCGGGAAGCTTGCACCCGACCCAGGTCAGCCTGGCCAAGTGGAACAACGTCCGTATGGCGCTGGATATTGCCCGTGATGCCCGTGATCTGCTCGGTGCTGCCGGGATCACCGTGGAGTATTCACCGATCCGCCATGCCTTGAACCTTGAATCGGTGATCACTTATGAAGGCACCGAAACGGTGCACGAACTCGTAGTAGGCCGTGAAGTGACCGGTATTAATGCTTTCTAAGGACATTAAAATGCGAATCCAATCCATTGTTTTATTAGCTGTATTTACAGCTACTCCAGTATTGGCAGCGACCCCAGCGGCCACTGCACTTGGGAGAGCTAACTCAGAGTCGAGCATTCCGGCAGCGGTTCCTCTGAATGCGCAGGCATTACATATTGCCCTCAGTTCGCTGCTGCTTTCGGCCACCAAGATGGCAGTGGCCAATATAATGAATAAAACCGGCAAGGCCCCGGCAAGCAATACTGAGGCCCAGGTTGGACAGCCTGATTACCTCACTACTAATGAAATAAGTAGCATTACCGTAAAACCAGGTGGGGTATTGGTTGTGCATTTCACCGGAGCGGTGAGTGACAACCTGTATGCGGTTCGCTTGGTACCCAAATTGGGGCTGGGTGCAGTGACGTGGCAATGTCTGAGTCATGACATTCCCCAGATACAAGCTATTGAATCTTATTGTAAATATGTTCCATTAAAGGGATCTGGCCAAGCCCACTGAGCGGCAACCGTGGGCACTTCCCGGGCTTGCCGACCATGACCTAGAAGTCATCTGAGGGGGACCCCCTCGTAATTGTTGATTGCCGGACTTCATCCACTACTACCGTCGAGTTTTGCCTAGGCTGGCTTGATTGTTGTGGCTGGCTCCTGACCTCTCACTGTTCTCTGAAGCTGTCCATTCATGGCTACTCACCCCAATACCATCGATTCCCGCCACAAGGGCTTTAACCGTGCCACCATTGTTGACCAGAATTTTATTGAATTCGTACAGCAGTGGGCGGGAGAGATTCGAGCACCGGCTTCCCTTGATGCCCCGGTATTGCCAGGCAGTGCCTGCAGCGCAGGTGATTTTATGGAGCTGTTCGAATCACAGATGATCAGCCGCCACCTGGATCTGATGGCCAGAGTTCTCAGGGTCGAAAATAAGGTGTTCTACACCATCGGCTCATCCGGACATGAAGGCAATGCCATGGTGGCGCGTTTGACCCGACATACCGATCCGGCGTTTTTACATTACCGCTCGGGTGGTTTTATGGCTGAACGATTTCGCAAGTTACCCGATATGGATCCGGTGATGGACTCGGCATTGTCCTTTGCAGCCAGCAAGGACGAGCCTATTTCAGGCGGTCGGCACAAGGTTTGGGGTTCAAAACCTCTCTGGGTGTTGCCGCAAACCTCAACCATTGCCTCACACCTTCCCAAGGCAGTAGGTACTGCAGTGGCTATCGAACAGGCCCGGCGCATGGGCCACCACCTGCCAGTGCCGGACGATTCGATCGTAATCTGTTCATTCGGCGATGCATCAGCCAATCACGCCACGGCACAGACTGCGTTCAATGCGGCAGCCTGGACGGCCTACCAGAAACTGCCGGTCCCGATACTGTTTGTTTGTGAAGACAATGGCATCGGCATCTCCGTGAAAACCCCGTACGACTGGATTGCCGCGAACTTTCAGAATCGCCGTGATCTAGATTATTTTCACGCTGACGGCATTGATATGAGTGTCGGCTATGCCGAGGTAATGCAGGCGGTAGAACATTGCCGTACTAGCCGTCGACCCACTTTTCTGCATTTACGTACCACCCGGCTGATGGGTCATGCGGGTACCGATTTCGAAATCGAGTGGCGCAGCATCGAAGAATTGGTTGCCCTTGAGGCTGGCGATCCATTGTTGCGGTCTGCGGCGATCGCACTCACTTCAGGACTGTATGATCTAGCAGCGTTGCTGGCTCGGTACGAGGCGCTGCGCTCACGCTGCTTCGCGGCTGCAGAAAAGGCCGACGCGTTGCCCAAACTCAATACGCTGGCCGAGATCATGCGGCCTCTGGCACCGTATTCGCCCGAAGCGGTACAAGTCGAAGCGACCCGCAGCGATTTTCAGCAAATCCGTTTACGGATCTTCGGTGGGGCTGCCAAACTTCCTGAGAAACAGCCGCCGCGGCATCTTTCTATCCTGATTAATCAGGCCCTCCATGATTTGCTGTGCAAGTATCCCGAAGCGTTACTGTTTGGTGAGGATGTGGCCCGCAAGGGTGGGGTGTACACCGTCACCAAGGGCTTGTACAAGAACTTCAAGGGCGCCAGAGTCTTCAACACCTTACTCGACGAGACCATGATCCTCGGCCTGGCTCAGGGTTACGCCAACATGGGCATGCTGCCGCTGCCCGAGATTCAATACCTGGCCTATTTTCACAATGCCTGTGACCAGATTCGCGGCGAGGCCTGCTCGTTGCAATTTTTCTCCAATGACCAGTATCGCAATCCCATGGTGGTGCGGATTGCCAGTCTCGGCTATCAGCGTGGCTTTGGTGGACATTTTCATAACGATAATTCCATCACCGCCTTGCGGGACATTCCTGGCCTGGTCGTCGGCTGCCCCTGTCGTGGTGATGATGCGGCAACCATGCTGCGTACCATGATGGCGCTGGCCCGTGTGGATGGTCGGGTTTGTCTGTTCCTCGAACCCATTGCCTTGTATATGACTAAGGATCTGTATGATCCGGGTGATGGGCAGTGGCAGTTCAGTTATCCCGAACTCGATCAAGTCATGCCCTTGGGGGAAGGACGGGTATACGGTGCCGGTGAAGACCTGCTGATCTTCACCTTTGGTAACGGGGTGCCCATGAGCTTGCGGGCGGCGAAAAGTATCAAGGCCAAACATGGCTGGCAGGTGCGGGTGGTAGATCTGCGTTGGCTGGTTCCGTTGAACGAGGCCTACATTATCGAACAGGCTGGCAAGGCCAAGCGGATTCTGATCGTGGATGAAGGCCGTCATAGTGCCGGCATTGCTGAAGGTGTCATTACTGCACTGCTTGAAGCAGGTCTTGGGAAACGGCCCCTGCGTCGGGTATCCGGTGCGGATACCTACACACCTCTGGCGGGTGCCGCGTTACAGGTTCTGCCTGCTGAAAGCGGCATTACCGCAGCCGCGGACCTACTGGCGGATGAATCATAATCTGTAGTACTGGAACTCGACGGCGTGGGTGTGATCCAATACTGACTCTTCGTACGTTTTTTGCTTATTCTTCCCCAGAGAAATCCTCTATGCGTAATTCCAGCAACCCGGTATTCAAGAACGAGCTGTTCAAGACCAAGACCGTTGATGGTCAAGTTATGACGGTCAATGGGACCATCAACAAGACCATTATTCTGCTGATCCTGGCCCTGGTCACAGCAGCTTGGACCTGGATGCGGTTTTCATCGGCAACCCTGGTGTCAGAAAATGCTGCGGCGGGTGTTGCAGCTGGTATTGCCGCTGTACAGCCGTATATGATCGGTGGTCTTATCGCCGGATTGATACTGGCTCTGGTGGCTTTTTTCAAGCCACGCACAGCTCCTTTCACTGCCCCCATGTATGCGATTGCCGAAGGCTTTGCCTTGGGCGGTCTGTCGGCGATTTTCGAGGTGCGCTATCCCGGAATCGTGATCCAGGCGGTAGGACTTACCTTTGCCACCATGGCAGTAATGCTGTTCCTTTATCGGTCGAAACTGATTCGGGTCACCAACAAATTACGTACCGGCATTATGGCTGCCACGGGTGGAATTTTGCTCATCTACGTAGCCGATATGGTAATGGGGTTCTTCGGAAGTAGTATTGGCATAATCAGCAGTGCCAGTCCCCTGGGTATTGGTTTTAGTTTGCTGGTCGTGGGTATTGCTGCGTTCAATCTGCTGCTGGATTTTGATTTTATTGAACGTGCATCGGCGAACGGAGCATCGCAAAAGATGGAGTGGCTAGGCGCACTTGCCCTGATGGTCACCTTAGTTTGGCTGTACATGGAGCTGTTGCGTTTGCTCTCGAAGCTACGCCGCTAAAAAACTACCGCATTTTGAAAACGGTATAGGCAGCAACGCCACCATGTCGTAGCGGTTCAGGTATTGCGATTTGGGCGTGGCCTAGCTAAATCAGGACCGGAGTCACAGCAAATTATGAGGAATGCTCCCGTACGGGTATCTGGCTGATGGCGGGTGGCGGATGAGCAGGCCATTGTGATGTGAGATCAGCCAATGCCTGTCAAAGTCACTTTGTAGTGTAGGGCTATTATCAACAGAGGATCGTTTCATTCTGATGCTCTCAAAGGAAGAATTCCCACCTTGGACAACACCCCAGAAGTCATCGATAGCCCTTAACGAGAAGCAATGCCGTATCCTGGAAGGCCCCCATGAAAAATCGTTGTGAGTGGAACGCTCGCAATCCAGGCGTACCTATGACCTGGGAGTGTAGGCATCTTGTCTCCGCAAGAGAACGAGTAGGACACTCGATCCGGGATCTGTTCATAGTGTGACAGCGGCTTGAAGAAGGTGCTTGGCGGTTACCTCAACGCTTACAACAAAAACTCTAAGCCCATTCTCTGGATGGCTCGGTCCAGGACATCTTACAGAAAGTCATCTGCCCAAGACTCGCTATGAATAAGGCGGTTTAAAAAGGATGAAGCACTGCACCCGTTACTGCCCCCACCAACACAAAAATGTGATGGCAGGGGGGGGTGATTAGTCTAGCTTTATCTCAGTTTGGCTTTATCTCAGTCTGGCTGGTCAGTACCAAGCCCTGCTTACCCATGCGTATTTCGATATTCGTACTACGGATCATCTGCATCTGTTTGCGGATGTTTTGTAGAGCCTGGTGTAGCTTGGCTCTAAGTGCTGTTGATGAACGGGGGGTGTGGGCAATCCTACGAGTCTGCATAGTAACAAAATTATCTAACAGTCTGGACATCGCCACACCCGTATAATGCATCGCCATCAGAAAGCCGGGTTGTGCCGGAGCAGCTTTCATTAGCTTGGCCAGCTTCTCATTTCCATTCTGACCTACAGCCACTCCGATATGATGTGAATTCAGAGCCAGCCATAGCGGTTCAGCTATCCGTGTCGAAAGTTTCGGTGCGTTGATCGGAACTGGAACACTGTCCGGCTTGATATGGGTATTACGCAAGCCGGGAACGGTGGCTTGTGAAAGTGCCAGCAGGCCCTGCGGATTGCTACTGGTGACGATCGCGTGGGCACGCAAACCGGTCATTTTCCCGGTCGAATGCGGCGTAGGAAGCTGGTCAATCACTATGCCAATGCCGGTGAGCTCGCCAATCGGGGGGATACCCAACTTGGGAAGGTTGGCCCGCATTCTGGCAAAAGCACGATTCAGGTTTGTCAGTTTCCCGCAGGTGAAAGGTTTAGCGGCAACCGCATCGGCCTGGGCTATCCAAAAATCACGAATTTTGGCGACAGGTACTGCCAACAGAATAGCGAGGGAGGCTTTGTCGATACTCTTCAAACCCGGCAGATAGGTGGGCAGCGTACTAAAAGCCTTGATGATATCAGGGGCCAGGCGGATATCGATACGCTTTGAGTACTGATCCGCCTTGATCCGGGTTGCACCCCCACTGATCTCGGGGACGCGCGAGGCGATACGTTCGGCATCCACAGCACAGTTGGCGGGCAGAACCGGCATCTTGTTCTTCAACAAGGTGAGTAGCATTGGATCTTTGCCATTAAAGACCGTTTTTATAATACGGTCGATGTGAATATCGGTGATGATGGAATCTTTCCTGTAGCCATAGTGGTCGGCCAACTCATTTAGTTGACCCGTGCTCTGGAGGCTCTTTTCCGGGCGTTGTATACCTAAGATCCGTTTGAGTAGTTCAGGATTGGCCTTGCCAGGAGCCAAGGCTAATACCCCCTGTTGGCCTTCGATCGCAATCAGTATCTGTATGGGTGCTTTGCCAAGCGCAATATGCCAGTAGGCCTGTTTTCCCAGCATCGTCTTGGGGAAGGCTTGGCCGTAGCCATTCTGAAGACGTTGGATCATGGCCTGGAAGGCGTTTATATCATTTATCTGGAAGCGGGCCACCGGAGTCAGGCCGATACCGTAGATGGCAGTGAGTCCCTTAAGGCGGATTCCTGAGTGCTTGGCAATCGCTTGCAAACTGCCCTGATCAAGTTCATTGGCGAAGGCATCCAGCAAGCCCGCTGCGTGGGGATCGTTAGTTTTAAATTTCTGGCTTAGTTTGCGCAAGGAGGCAATTTGCATAGGTAGACTGATCGCAAACATCCTGGATTGGAGCTTGAACTGGTTTTCATTGATGGGCTGAATGTTGGCGAAGACGAATGACGTATCAGCGGGAACGTAGCTGAGTGGGGCATTACTCGATTTGCGCCCGCAAGCTACGAGCCCGATGGCCAACAACGCTAGAATAAGAATGCGTGTAAGTACGCGAGCCTGACGTGTGAACATGAGCGTCCCTTGCCGATGGAAAATCGCAGTATCGCAGAATCGCAGGTGTTATGGCGATCTACAGCTACGTGGTTGTTGCGATGTACAGATCTTGAGGTACAAAAAAGGCCGCCCGAAGGCGGCCTTGGTTCGGCTGGCATAGCCTTGAATTCAGGCCAGGCCCGCCTGCTTCATGACTTCGGAAGCAAAATCATCTTCTTTCTTCTCAATACCTTCGCCAACGGCAAGACGTTTGAAGTCGAGAACTTCGGCACCGGCCTGTTGCAGCGCCTGTTCGACGGTTATCTGGTTATCCAAGGCGTAGCTCTGGCCGGTCAGACACATCTCGGCAAGAATCTTGTGCACTTTACCTTGAACGATTTTTTCCATAATCTCAGGAGGCTTGCCTGAACCCTGAATCTGGGCGAGGGCGATCTCCTTTTCCTTTTGTACGATTTCCGCTGGGACCTGGTCTGCTGAAAGATACTGGGGAGTCATGGCGGCAATATGCATCGCAATGCCCTTGGCCAGCTCTTCCGGGGCATTACGCACGTCCACCAGAACACCGATACGGTTACCGTGGACATAGGTAGCCAACGTTGCTTGGGCGTCCATACGCAGCAATCGACGGACCTGAATATTCTCACCACACTTGGCCACCAAAGTCTGGCGTGCCTCTTCGACCGTACTGCTGGGCGATACTGCAGTGGTCTTCAAGGTATCGATAGCGGTGATGTGGTGTTCAAGCGCGCCCTTCGCAACCGCATTGGTAAATGCAACGAAGTTCTCGTCCTTGGCGATAAAGTCTGTTTCGGAGTTGACTTCAACCAGTACGGCGCTGCTATCGGCCTGGGCTAGGGCGATACAGCCTTCGGCGGTAACACGGCCGGCTTTCTTGTCGGCCTTCGACAGGCCTTGTTTACGCAACCATTCAATGGCCGTTTCCAGGTTGCCATCATTCTGGGTGAGGGCCTTCTTGCACTCCATCATGCCGGCCCCGGAACGCTCGCGCAGTTCCTTGACCATCTGAGCGGTGATCTGCATGGATTGTTTACCTCTGTCAGTGCCTGCCGGGACTCAGGTCGTCGGCAGGCTCACGGATTCATTTCTTGGAAGGAGTGGCCGCTGTTGCCGGAGCCTTCTCAGCTGCCGGAGTTGGAGCTGGAGCCTTCTCATTTTCCGGAGCCGGAGCCGGAGTCGGAGCCGGAGTTGGTGCCTTCTCAATTGTCGGGGTCGGGGTCAGGGTCGAAGCTGGAACTGGAGTTTTCTCAGCGACTGCCGCCGGAGCCTTCTCAGTTATTGGAGTCGGCACTTTCTCGGTTGCCGTGGCGTCGACCTTAGGATGGGTACGCAAGGCCGGGCGGGCAGCACCCTTGCCGGCATTGCGGCGACCGGATGGTCTACGGCGTGACGCAGCATCCTTCGGATCACGGGTAATCGGGTTGCCGGCAGCATCCAGCTCTACAAATTCGTTGGCGTCACCCTGGCTGGCAATCGGTGCGGCGGCCTTGCCCTCAAGCACCGCATCAGCTGCGGCCCGGGTGTAAAGCTTCACAGCACGAATAGCGTCGTCATTGCCTGGAATGGGATAGTCCACCAGAGACGGATCGTAGTTGGTGTCGACCACGGCGATGACGGGAATACCGAGCTTACGCGCTTCCTGTAAGGCGATATTTTCGTAGCCGATATCGATTATGAACATGGCATCGGGAACGCGAGCCATATCCTTGATGCCACCCAGTGAGGATTCAAGTTTGGATCGCTCACGGCGCCGGGCCAGTACTTCGCGTTTGACCA
This sequence comes from Mizugakiibacter sp., assembly GCA_003233305.1. Lineage (GTDB taxonomy): Bacteria > Pseudomonadota > Gammaproteobacteria > Xanthomonadales > Rhodanobacteraceae > Metallibacterium. The sequence goes on along the minus strand of QILI01000153.1, from coordinate 5,319 downwards.
GTTTTTCAAAGTGGCCATCGTTTTCCATGGACTCAAGCTCCTTGAGCCTGCCCACAGATTTCTTAATGGTGCGAAAATTGGTGAGCGTGCCGCCAAGCCAACGTTGGCAGACGTAGGGCATGTCGCAACGCCGTGCTTCGCTTTCGATACTCTCACGCGCAGCACGTTTAGTACCGACAAAAAGTATCGTGCCACGTTTCTGGGCCATGCCGGAGAGAAAATTCAGGGCATCCTGGAACAATGGTACGGTGCTTTCGAGATTGATAATGTGAATCTTGCCACGGGCACCAAAGATGTAGGGTCCCATCTTCGGATTCCAGTAACGGGTTTGGTGACCGAAATGAACACCGGCTTCGAGCATTTGGCGCATGGTGATTTGAGGCATAGGTATGCTCCGCTTGGCCCGCAGGCCTGTTGGGTTGAGACTTCCACGCATCCCCGTGTCGACCCCATTCAGCATGAGCTGGAGTGGCTTGCAGAAGTGCAGCCAAACAGACATGACAACGGGGCACCCCGACAACGGTGCCGATACGTGTGTGAATTTGGGCTATCCGGCCCGACATGCTAACTCCGGATAGTATAATCGTTTGCGTTGCAGGTTGTAGACGATAACCGTCGTCAGCCAGCAAAGCCGATGAATCATAGCCGACCTACAAAGCGACCAGCAAGTATGCGAACTCCAGACCGAAATGTAAACGTAAGCATCAAGACCCCGAATGACATTGAAAAAATGCGGGTAGCCGGGCGCCTGGCTGCTGAAGTGCTGGCCATCATTGCTAAGCACATCAAGGCAGGGGTGACGACTGAAGATCTTGATCGTATCTGTAACCACCATATTGTTGAGGTACAGAAGGCGATTCCCGCCAATGTCGGCTATCGAGGGTTTCCCAAGGCCTTGTGTACCTCGGTCAATCATGTGATTTGTCATGGCATACCCAGCCCCGGCAAAGTGCTCAAGGATGGTGACATTCTCAATATTGATATCACCGTGATCAAGGATGGCTGGCACGGGGATACCAGCCGCATGTATTTCGTTGGCGAGCCATCGGTGCGAGCCAGACGACTGGTCGATACCACCCATGAAGCCATGATGGCGGGCATTCGCATGATCCGGCCGGGGGCCAGGCTGGGTGATATCGGTCACGCCGTGCAGCAGGTGGCGGAACAGGCTGGTTTCTCGGTGGTGCGTGAGTATTGTGGCCATGGTATCGGTCAGATCTACCATGAGGACCCACAGGTACTTCACTACGGCGACCCCGATACCGGATTGCTGCTGCAAAAGGGTATGGTGTTTACCGTTGAACCGATGATCAATGCGGGCAAACCGCAGACCCGACTGTTACCCGATGGTTGGACTGTAGTCACCAAGGATCATTCGCTGTCTGCTCAATGGGAGCACACCATTGCGGTGACTGATGACGGTTTCGAGATCCTCACACCCTGGCCTGACGCCATCTGATGGTGTGAGCATGCCTAGCCGGAATGCGGTGCCCACGCCACCCTGCCTGCCGGCGGCGGTACCGCGGTCGGGCATTTCGGACGAGGCACGTCTGGCTTTGCACCAGCTCTTGGCCGATCACCAACGGTCTTTGGCCCAGGCCTTTGATGCTGGAGCCAGCGCGACGGCCTTGTGTATGGCACGGGCTAATCTGGTGCAGCAGGTACTCGAACACCTGTGGGTAGCCCTGCTTGGTGAAATTTCCGGCATCTCCCTGTATGCCCTGGGTGGCTTCGGACATGGCCGGTTATATCCGGCTTCGGATGTCGATCTGCTGGTGTTGAGCCAGACCCAGCCAAGCCATGCTACGCGTGGATTGGAGTCATTGTTGGCCATTCTCTGGGATATCGGCCTAGCCCCCGGTCATGCCGTGCATCAGGTAGATACCTGTCGGGCCCTGGCTCGGGACGAGCAGAGTGTTTTTACATCCCTGCTCGATGCGCGGCGCATTGCCGGCGATCCCGGCATGGATGCGCAGTTGGCCGATGTAGCTAATGATGCCAGTCTGTGGCCGCCAGAAACGTTTCTTGCCGCCAAGCGTGAGGAACAAGCCCGACGTTATCGCCGTGCTGGAGACAGCACGTTCCAGCTTGAGCCTGATCTCAAGGATGGTCCCGGTGGGCTTCGTGATCTGGATATGCTGCGCTGGCTCGGTAGCAAGATGCTCGGGGGGGGGTCTTATGCCTGCTGGATTAAGAAAGGCTTGCTGGATACGCGCGAGGGGGAAGCGTTGGACCATGCTGGAGAGGTGTTAGCGAGGATTCGGTATGCCCTGCATCTGGAGGCTGGGCGTCGCCAGGAACGACTGCTTTTCGATTACCAGCGGGCCCTGGCGGAACGGCTTGGTTATTATGACAGCCCGGTGGATGGGCTAGGTGTCGAGCAGTTTATGCAGGCATATTACCGATCTGCGACCACCGTTGAACGGCTTAGTGATGAGGCGCTGCGCCGGTTGGCCGATCATCTGCATCCTCCGCCTCCCGCCGAGTCATTGGACGATAATTTTCAACGCCGTGGTACTACGGTCGAGCCACTCGGTGCCGAGTTGTTTATGCAGCGCCCGGCAACGTTGCTCGAGATTGGTATGCACATCGGCCCGGCTAACGGCATTACCGGACTCAGCCCCACAGCGCGCCGCTGGATACGCCAGGCTTTACGAAAGAATAGGAAACTGGCTGAGGATAACGAGGCTCTGGTAGCCTTTCGGCAACTGCTGCAACGTGCTGAGCAGGCTGTACCGGCGCTGGTCGCCTTGGCAAGACAGGGGGTGCTGGCGGCCTTGATTCCAGCATTTGCCGCAGTGAGCGGACGTATGCAGTACGACTTGTTCCATATCTACACTGTGGACCAGCATACCTTGCGAGTGCTGCAGCAGATGGCGCGTTTTGCCGAACCGGACGCCGCGCAGAAGTACCCACTGGCCGTAGGCATATGGAACCATCTGGACACCCCGGAATGGTTGTTGCTGGCGGGCCTGTTCCACGACATCGCCAAAGGCCGTGGTGGGGACCACGCGATTCTTGGTGAACACGAAGCGCGCAGGTTTGCGCAACGTTTAGGGCTGGAGGACGATGCCGTTGAGCAGGTGGCCTGGCTGGTGCGCTGGCACCTGTTGATGAGTGCTACGGCACAGCGTCAGGATATCAGTGATCCCGAAGTCGTACGGGTTTTCAGTGAGCGGGTAGGGGATACCGATCGCCTGGATATGCTCTACCTGCTCACGGTGGCTGACATCATCGGTACCAGTCCCAAGTTATGGAATGGGTTCAAGGATCGGCTGTTGGCCGATCTGTATCTGGCGGCACGCTATCGATTGCGGGGTGAGGGGGAAGTGCCGGCGCATGCTGAGGAACGTGCTGCACACTGTCGGGCTAGAGCTTTGGAGCGATTGGTTAAAGACGGACTCGATCCGGCTACGGTCCTAACCGTATGGAAAGGACTGCCCATGGCGATGTTTCTTCGGCACCGACCGGAACAGGTGATCTGGCAGACCCGCACACTGCTTGCTGCGGACGGGCATACACCCTGGGTAACCGTACTGGCGCACTCGGTACGAGGTGGCAGCGAGATGCTTATCCTGGCATCGGATCGGGATGGCCTGTTTGCACGGGTTACCACCGTGCTTGACCGGTTGGGCTTTTCAGTTCAGGAAGCACGCATTCTTAGTGCTGGGATTGGTCGGGCCATCGACAGCTTCGTCCTGTTGGATACGGCCACCCAGGCTCCGGCCAGTGCCGAGCGTGCCGCGTCCTTGCAGAGAGCTTTGCAAAGAGCTCTGGAGTCGAAAACCCAGCCCCGTTTACCCAGGCGGGTCTTGTCACGCCGACTGCGTCATTTTCAGCGTTCCCCGCAATTGGCCTACACGGCCACTCACGATGGGGAGCGCACTCAGTTGACTTTGCTTGTCAGCAACCGACCGGGGCTGCTGGCCGCCGTTGCCGAAGCATTTCTGGAAGCCAAGGTACGGGTCCACGATGCGCGTATTGCGACCTATGGTGAGCGTGTTGAGGATTTTTTCGAATTGACCGATCGATCCAACCGGTTGCTTGACAAAGCGCACAGGCAAGCTCTGGAAAGGGCAATCTACGCGCGCCTGGACCCCAAACTTCTTCCATCCCAACGAGGTCGTCATGCCTGAACTTGAAACCATTATCGGTGATGCTTACCGCCGTCGCGAAGCCCTGGACAAAAACGAAATCACGGTGGCGATCCTTCCTGCCGTAGAAACGGTGATGGACTGCCTAGAGAGTGGGAAGATCCGGGTAGCCGAGCCCGATGGGGCGGGTGGATGGCGAGTACAGACATGGCTAAAACAGGCGGTGCTGCTGTATTTTCAGCTGCATGGCAATCGCCTCATGGATGGCGGACCCATGGCGGCTTTCGACAAGGTTCCGTTGCGCTTTTTCGATGTCAAACAAGAGGTGTTCCAACAGGCTGGCGCCCGGGTAGTACCGGGCGCCCTGGTGCGTCGGGGCGCACATGTTGGCCGCGATGCGGTGCTGATGCCGAGTTATATCAATATTGGGGCCTTTGTCGGCCCAGGGACCATGATCGATACCTGGGCGACGGTCGGCTCGTGTGCGCAAATTGGTGCCCGGGTGCACCTTTCCGGCGGGGTGGGTATCGGCGGTGTTCTGGAACCCTTGCAGGCCGCGCCGACCATCATCGAGGACGATTGCTTCATCGGTGCTCGTTCAGAAGTCGTCGAGGGAGTGATCGTCGAAGGTGGCAGTGTTATCGGCATGGGGGTGTTTCTCGGCCAATCGACCCGTATCTATAATCGCGCCACGGGTGAGATCACCTACGGCCGGGTACCGGCTGGCAGCGTGGTGGTTGCCGGCAGCCTTCCGGCCCAGGACGGCTCGCACAGCCTGTATGCCGCCGTAATCGTCAAACAGGTCGATGCCAGAACCCGTGCTAAGACGGGAATCAACGAGCTGCTGAGGAGTGGCGAATGAGTGTGACGATGTTTGGCGTTGCGACACCTGCCGCAAGGCACGCCGGTGGTTGGAACGATTTGGTATCGAATATCACTTTGTGGATCTGCGCGAACAACGCCCCGAAGCGCAGCAATGGCTGGATTGGGCACGGCAGGCCGGTGGTTGGGAGGCCCTGGTCAACAAAGCAAGCACTACTTGGCGAAATTTGTTGCCACAGCGCAAAAGTCCGGGCACCGATGCCGAATGGACCTTATTGCTGCGCGAATATCCCGCCTTGGCACGACGTCCCTTGTTGGTGCTTGAGAAGGGGCACTTGCAGCAGCGTTTCAGCGACAATATGTATAAGAAATTGTTTGCCGATAAGCTGGAGCAGCACCGATG
>QILI01000163.1 GCA_003233305.1 Mizugakiibacter sp. | reverse complement strand
TCGCTCCTCGCCTATCACCTTGATAGGTCTCGCCGCGCACTCCGCGACGCCTTGCACTCGACCCGCTCGTGACGGTTTTGAGAGGTTCCCCATAGTCTGGTCAGGTTCTTGAAGCAACACGAGAGCCCGTTACCGGCGCTATGAATACCCTCCCGCATGATCCGGTTGCTGGGCCGGTAGTTTTTTGTTGATTATCAGTCCATTGGATAGTGGCTTGTCACGCATTCTGTCGCACCTTGCAGGCATTCTGCTGGCCACAGTTTTTCGAAGTGTTCTACTCTTCACAAAACCAGCGTTGTCGAGGACCCGTCATGAATCTGTTTTCACCGCTATCGCAACGTGGACTGCAGCTACGTAACCGGATTGTTGTTTCTCCCATGTGCCAGTATTCGGCGGTGGATGGCATGCCAGGAAACTGGCACCTGGTACACCTTGGCAGTCGTGCCGTGGGTGGGGCGGCCATGGTGATTGCCGAAGCTACGGCCGTTACTCCACGGGGTCGTATTTCCCCTGGCGACACCGGGCTTTGGAGCGATGTACAAATTGAGGCCTGGGCGCCGATCGTGGCGTTTATCGCCGCCCAAGGGGCCATTCCTGCGATCCAGTTGGCGCATGCAGGCCGCAAGGCCGGTACCCAGGCCCCTTGGCTGGGTGGGGCGCCTCTGCCAAGTGAAGAGGGTGGTTGGCAACCTGTGGCCCCCAGTACTCTGGCTTACGATAGCGATTATCCCGTACCCGAAGCTCTCGATACCGCAGCCATCGATGTTCTGGTCGAGGTGTTTGTACAGGCGGCCCGGCGTGCTGATGCAGCAGGCTTCGGCATGGTTGAGCTGCATGCGGCGCATGGTTATCTGCTGCACTCGTTTCTGTCGCCGTTGAGCAATCATCGTGATGATGAATACGGGGGGTCGCTAGAGAATCGCCTGCGCCTGCCATTGCGGATTGTTGCTGCCGTACGTGAGGTATGGCCTGAAAGCAAGCCACTGTGGGTGCGTTTATCGGCGACGGACTGGGCTGAGGGAGGTTGGGATATCGAACAAAGTATGGTGTTGGCACAGTCACTCAAGCTTCTGGGAGTGGATTTGATCGACGTCTCGTCAGGTGGACTGGTGCCTCAGCAGGAGATTGTGACCGGCCCGGGTTTTCAGGTTCCGTTCGCAGCCCGTATCCGTCATCAAGTAGGCCTTGCGACCGGGGCAGTAGGTATGATTACAACACCGGAACAGGCCCAATCGGTTATTACCGAAGGCTCTGCCGACGTGGTGCTGTTGGCGCGTGAGATGATGCGTGATCCTTACTTCCCGAGGCGTGCGGCACGCCAACTGGGCGCTCGACTGGAGGTCCCACCCAAATATATACGGGCTTGGTGAGTGGCCTGAATTGGAAGTCTGCGGCCCAATCTGTGGTGTGCCGTCTATCTACAGGAAGCCAATACACTACCTGTTAAAACCCATAAAATTATCCTGGTGCTGCCAATTAGCCAGGTTTATGACTGCAATATTCCTGAGGAATTGGAATCTGACTCGTCGATTCCAGTCTCGCTACAATGCCGGGCACATTGTTCAAGCGATGAGCCGCCGGTACGCAGATGACCCCAACTGTCCATTCTGACCCACGTTTTCTGGGTATCGACCGTCTTTATGGCGTGGGCAGTGTTGCCCATCTGGCAGGCCAGCGAGTGACGGTGATTGGCGTCGGTGGGGTCGGTTCCTGGGCTGCGGAAGCATTGGTGCGTAGCGGTATCGGGGCCTTGCGTATCATCGATGGCGATGATGTGTGCTTATCAAACACCAATCGTCAGTCGCATGCGCTGCAGGGGCAGTATGGGCGTTCCAAGGTCGAGGTGCTGGCGGAACGCCTCCTTGCGATTCATCCACAGTTGCAGCTGGAATCGGTACCCCGGTTTCTGACCCTCGACACCCTGGAGCTGCTATTACCTGGGAGCGATCTGGTACTGGATGCTTGTGATGCCTTGCGGGTGAAGGTTGAGACCATCGCCTGGTGCCGGCGGCATAAGCTACCGATCGTGGTGAGTGGATCGGCGGGCGGACGTAGCGACCCTACCCGTATTCAGGTACGCGATTTGTCACGTACCGAGCACGATGCACTGTTGTCGTTGGTGCGCAGGAAGTTGCGCAAGGAATTTGCTTTCCCGCGTAATCGCAACCGCTACTTCGGCATCCCTGCCGTATATTCTTTGGAAAATGTACGCTATCCCCAGGCTGATGGGCGGGTCTCCGGCATGCGCTCGACATCCGTTGAGGGAAGCGGTATCGACTGTGGTGGTGGGCTTGGTGCGGCACTGCATGTCACCGGTTCCTTTGCTTTTGCCGCAGTCAGCAAGGCCCTCAGCATGTTGTTGCGAGAGCACTGACAAAATTCAGGTTCCCCTCAGTGCATGGGTGGTGGCCCATCACCACCCATGAACGGTGGTTTGCTCAACCACATCACCGGGATGGCGAGAATAAACAGCCAGCCGAATAGCCAGAACACATCATTGACGGCCAAGGTGTAGGCATCTTTTTTGATGATCAAATCGATCAGATTGAAGCCTGGAAGCCCATGCAAGCCCAGCGCGTTCAGTCGATCGATATAGCTGACTGCTCCGGAATTACCCAGGTTCACATGCTCGGCCAGTAGCGCCTGGTGATAAGTGCCTCGGTGTTGCCAGAGAGTCACCGTGACGGCTGTTGAAACACTGGAAGCCAGGGTCCGGAAGAAATTGGCCAGCCCCGATGCCGAGGCAATCTGGTCGGGACGCAAGCCAGCGATAATGATCTGATTGAGGGGGATGAAAAAGAAGGCAATAGCAATGCCCTGAATCAAGCGTGGAATAACCAGTTGCCAGAACGACGTTTCAGTATTGAAGCCGGCAAACCAGAAAGTTGTCCAAGCGAAGATTACAAAGGCGAAGGTAACCGCGATGCGGAGATCCATACGGTGCAAATTGCGCCCCACAAAGGGCGCAACGATAAAGGCCAGGATACCGACAGGGGCCGTAGCCAGTCCGGCCCATTCGGCGGTATAGCCGATTGTGGTCTGCAACCACAGTGGGTAGATAACATTGATACCAAAGAAGCAGAACATGCCTATCGTCAAGGCCAGTACTCCGGTGGCAAAGTTGCGGTGCTTGAACATCCGTAGGTCAATCACCGGATGGCGGTCGGTGAGTTCCCAGACAATGAGAAAACTCAGGCAAACCAGGGCCGTGATACCGAGGATTACGATCATCGGCGAAGCGAACCAGTCCTTGTTGTAGCCGTTGTCGAGCATGAATTGCAGCGAGCCTACGCCCAGTGCCAGCAGTACCAGACCGACCACATCAATCGGTACTTTGAAGGTCTTCGACTCGCGACCCCGCATCAGCGTAATGGTAACCAGGCCGGCCAGCAGTCCGACCGGAATATTGATCAGAAAAATCCACGACCAGTGCAAATTGTCGGTGATATAGCCACCGAGTACCGGACCGAAGATAGGGGCCATGACGACGGTCATTGCCCAGATCCCCAGTGCGACGCCCTGTTTGTCCCGTGGGTAAATACTGAACAGGAGAGTCAGCGAAAGGGGCACCATCGGCCCGGATACTAGGCCTTGCATGAGGCGAAAGATCACCAGCATAGGCATGCTCGTAGATAGTCCACATAAAGCCGAGAACACTACGAACAACAGGACCGAGGTGGTAAAGGTGCGAACCTCACCGAAGCGTCGGGCGATCCAGCCTGTCAATGGCTGCATGATCGCGCTGGCTAACGCATACGAACTGATTGCCCAGGTGCCTTCCTCGGGACTTACCCCGAGATTGCCGGCGATGGCCGGTACCGACACATTGACGATGGTTAGATCAAGAACCTCCATAAAGGTGGCAAAGGCGATCGCCGCCGTCAGTAAGATTAGGACCGTGCCCTGCATGGGCGTGCCATGCTCGTTCGGGCTTGCCGTCATGCTGGCACTCACCGTCGAGTGCCGTGACCTGTGCGGCTGGCTGCCGTAACCGCAGCAGCGATGATGCGGTTGGCTGCCGCGTCGGCTCCCGCCAGTTCATGCTGGTAGGCCACAGTAACCGCGAGTGGTTTTTTGGGAGGCTGCTGCGCCAACATCAAACCCTTTTGGTCGCCGATCATTACCTTGATATTCATCGACAGGCCGACCCGCAGGGGGTGTCGGGCGAGATCCTGAGGATTGATCGAGATACGCACCGGCAAGCGTTGCACAACCTTGATCCAGTTGCCGGTGGCATTCTGGGGGGGCAGGAGTGCAAAGGTCGATCCGGTACCTGCTCCCAGGCCGAGCACCTTGCCGTGATAGACAATGTCGCTGCCATAGAGATCACTGGTCAAGGTAGCTGGCTGGCCAATGCGTACCTTGGCGAGCTTGGTCTCTTTGAAGTTGGCAACGACCCAGAGATTGCCCAGTGGGATGATTTGCATCAACGGTTGTCCAGGCTGAACCCGGGCACCTACCTGCACCGTACGCAGCGCTACGTAGCCACTCACCGGGGCCAGAATCGTATCGCGATGCAGCGCAACCCAGGCCGCGCGAAAGGCATCTCGTGCCGACAGTACGGCAGGGTTGTGGGCGATATCGGTGCCGCCAATCAGGGCTTGTGCCGCACCGGCTTGACGCAAGGCTCCTTGCAGGGCGGCACGACTACTGCGCAGGGCATTACGCATCTGGGTGATCTGTAGGGATGCAACCGCTTTTTCCTTAAGCAGAGGGAGATTACGTTGCAGCGTATCTTTGACCTGGGCCAGGGCGGCACGGCGTGCTTTGACCTCGGCTGCGGCGCGTTGGGCTTCAGCGAATTGCGCAGCGACGCCACGTACCGCACGATCCAGGGCATGCCGGGTTCCGGCCAGGTTCAGCCTGGCATCGGTCTGCTCGAGTCGAACCAGCGGCTGGCCGGTAATGACCCGATCGGTATCGCCGGCCAATACCGCGATAACCGTGCCGGGTACGGCGGATGCGACGACGACCTGGTTGCCACGTACATATGCATCATCAGTCGTGATCCGAGTGGACCACACAAAATGCCACATGATCCACCAAGCCAGGCCGGCCAGCACGAAGATACTTGCTAGCCCGATCAGGAGGTAACGGCGTTTGCGCTTACTGACGGGCGCTTCGGGTGTTGAGACCGGTTCGCTCATGACTTTGAATCCTTTACAGGCATGGATGAAGAGGGGGGATGCGCGGAGTTGAAGCCACCGCCAAGAGCCCTGATCAGGGTGATGTGGGCGGCCAGCGCTTGGCCTTGTAAAACGGTGTCGGCATCACGCTGCTGCAGCCAGATAATTTTTGCCTGCAGCAAGGGTTGGCGGTCAGTCAGGCCCTGGCGAAAGCGTGATCGGGCGTTGTGGAGCAGGGCCTTGCTGGCCTGTATGGCAACCTGCTGGGCCTGGCGTTGGGTGTGCAAGCGATGCAGGTCCAGGACGGCGGTAGCCACCTGCTGGGCAGCATTGATTACGGCCTGGTTATAGGCTGCAGCGGCGGCATCCAGTTGGGCTTGCGAGTAGCCGAATCGGGCCTTGAGCAGGCCGCTATCGAAAATGGGTAACTGGATGGCTGGGGCGATGTTAAAAACCCGGCTGCCGAGATCAAGGATCTTGCTGGTCTTGATGCTCGAAAACCCGGCCAGCGCGTTTAAACTGAAGTTCGGATAGAAATTGGCCTGGGCTACCTTGAGGTTTTCACTGGCTGCTTCGACCTGCCAGCGTAAGGCCGTGATATCGGCGCGCCGGGCGATGAGATTCAAATGCGCGTCGGCAGGGAGTGCAGTGCGGGTATGGGGTAGAGGCCTTGCCGTAAGGGATTCGAGTTGTGCGGGAGCTACACCGATCAGGCCAGCCAAGGCCGCTTTCTGGATGGCGGCCAAGCCGCGTAACCCGGCCAGCTGAACCCGGAGCCCGGCCAGTTGCGTGCGGGCCTGGTTCAGGCGGTCATTGGGATCCAGGCCTTGCTGGACCCGGGCCCGGGCGATGGCCACGATCGCCTGTTGGGTCTTGACCACCTGCAGTAGATCATGCAGACGGGCCTGATCGGCTTGCCAACCGAAATAGGTCGCGGCTACACCGCTGCTGAGCAGCATTCTGGCCGCAGTATGTTCGGCGGCGGTAGCTCTTGCCAGGTCGGTTGCGGCAGCGATGGTGGCGCGATGTTTGCCCCAGAAGTCGAACTCGTAGCGCAGCTGGGTACCGATGTCAGTCTGGTTATACCAGTTGAAACCAAGCAGCTGTGGCGGGATCAAACCGTTGTTGGACAGACGTTGACGTGCCATTTGGATGCTGGCACCAACCTGGGGTCCGAGGGCTGCACCGGTTGCCCGTGCTGCCGCCCATGCCGCCTGGACTCGCGCCGAGGTCGCAGCCATGTTGGGTGAATGCTGCAGGGCCTCGATAATTAGATGGTCGAGCTGTGGATCATAAAACTGTTTCCACCAGTTTGCGGCGGGCCAACCGGCATGGCTGGAGGTGGGTATTCCTGCCAGTGGGGCGCTCTGCCGGAGCTTGGGTGCGTGGGCTTTGGGTGGCAGTCCGGCACAGCCAGCCAGAAGCAGAACAAGAGCCACGGTGGTGATCGGGAGGGTTCTCATTATGGTTACTCGTGCGTGGACATATTTTGTAAACTGCTGGCAATGTTACGGAGTTGGGTTTCTAGTCCGACTCGATGACAACCGGGTACATGCTCGGCCAGGGCTTGCAGGATGGGATAGAGGACTGGGATGACGTCATGTACGAAGGTACGTCCCGTTGCGGTGATGTGTAGTTGGACGCGGCGCCGATCGTCAGGGTCGGTTTCCCGAGCAAGCAGGTTACGGTAAACCAAGGCGTCGCAAGTTCGGGTCATGTTGCCACGGGTCTGGCCGGTGATTGTGCATAATTCGCTGGGATGTACCGTTCGATCGTCGTTGGCGTAAATCATGGCCAGGGTACGAAATTCCATCTCGTTCAGTTGGTAGGTTGCCAGTGCCGCATCCAGGCGTGCACTGAGCATCCGGCCAAGTTCAAGCAGTATGCGAGCCAAACGGATGTCGTCGATGGGTAAGTTGGGAATGTGCTGACGTAGACGCTGCAATCCATTGTCTAGAGAAGAAAAATGGTCTTGTGGTGGTAAACAAGGAGTACTCATGGCTGCGAATAATAGTACAGCGCGCAACTATTTATCAAGTATTAATTGCTTGGGCATGTTTTTTTTGATAGAAATAATCTTCTTGCATTGGCCTGGGTGGCATGGGCCAGTTGTTCCGGACTAATCACTCGGAGTTGGGCGATTTCGGTGCAGATCCTGGGCAGCCGTTCCGGCTCGTTGCGCTGCCCACGCCAATCGATATCGGGTTGATCCGGGCTGTCGGTTTCCAGCAGCAGAAATTCCAATGGCATACTCGCGGCAATGCTGCGCAGGCGCTGCGCGCGTGGGTAGGTAACCGGTCCACCTATACCCAGATAAAAACCGCGATCCAGCAGTTGCCAGGCCTGTTGTCGGCTGCCTGAGAAACTGTGTACGACGCCCTGCAGCCCTGGGTATTTTCGTAATGCCATAAGGACCTCGTCTAAGGCCCGGCGGGCATGCACAATAACCGGTAACTTGCAACGCTGGGCGATATCTAACTGGGTGTGAAAGAAATGCCGTTGCCGTGGTGCATCCGCTTCTGGGATAAAGAAATCGAGTCCACATTCACCGATCGCCACCGCTTCGCCTGGTTCGTACAGCCATCGTTCCAGAGCATCGAGATGTATCTCTTGGTGCTGGGTCATGAACATGGGGTGCAGTCCGTAGGCCGGGTACACCTGGGTATGCTGTTGCGCCACAGCACTGATTCCCGGCCAGCTATCCATGGTCGTGGCAGGAAGTACCAGGTCAGCAACGCCGGCACTCCATGCCCGGCTCAGCACAGCATCGCGATCGGCATCGAAAGCGCGTGCATCGAGATGGCAGTGAGAGTCAAAAAAGCATTGCATGTGTCGACCCTACGATTCCACCGGAGTCGGGTCGAATCGTACTTCGAGGTAGGAGCCTGTCGGACTTAGGGATAATCTACTACGGCGGCGGGATAGTGGCCCCGGTATCCCCGATTTCTCTTTGTGTAGAACCACTATACGTATTGAAATAAGAAATGTTTTGACTCACTTCCTCACCGCGCTCGCTACGATCGCCTAAGCTTGACTGGCTTCAAGGTTCAGGTGAGTGTGCTGGAATCAGGCTTTCAGGCCCCAATTGAGGAGGTCGTCGATGAACGTGATCAAGCATTCGCTGTATGTCGCAGCAGGAGCAGTGGTCCTGAGCCTTCTGGTAGCGGGTTGTGCTCAGCAGCCATACCGGAATGGCTATGCCCCGCAAGGCTACGGGCAGTCTCATTCGGTAAGAAACCAGATTTGCGAGAATTGTGGGGTCGTGGTGCAGGTTGAGCAGGTGTATATCGAGCGTAATGATTCGACCGTCGGAACCTTGCTCGGAGCAATTATCGGTGGGGCACTTGGCAACACGGTCGGCCACGGCCGGGGACGCAGCGCTGCAACCATTGTCGGTGCTGTTGCCGGCGGCGTAGTAGGCAACGCTATGGGCAAGCGGAATGGTGGGCAGATTCCGGCTTGGCGCATCGTGATGCGTATGAGCGATGGTCGAATTGCCACTCTGATTCAGCGTCAGCAGCCCCGACTCCATCGCGGAGATGCAGTGCTGGTCCGCGATGGGCGGGTCTATCCGCGCTGGCGATAGTTGGGCACCTTGAAGAACCTGGCGCGCTGTTCAATAATTGCGTTGCGCCTTCGTTTATACCCCTTGCCTATCAAGTAGATAGGCGAGGAGTGAACGAGCACACGGCACCGCAATCAGTTCGCGAAGTGGGTTTTTAGAGGGTCCCGACAGTACCGCCAGAATCTCAGTTCACAGCATAGAAGCGGTGACTGCCAATAACCGCCAGCGGGACTTCGTTCTGTGCCCAGCGCGGAGGGGCGATAGATGTGGCATAGAAACTATTGGCCCCGGGAACAACGTAGGTTCGTTCGCTGCTCGGCAGACTCCAGTTGGTCAGGGTTTCTCCAGCAATGTTCCAGGCGCGTTTCCATGCAACCAGGTTATTCAGAGGCGTGCTGGGTGGAACCAGAGTGGGTGCAAATTGCTTGGGTGCGTTGACTACAGAACAGACGTTGTTGCCCCACAGTCCGGACGCACGTCGCCGCATGGCCACCTCGGCGACAGCCTTTTGTCCTAGTACCGGTTGGCCCCGTGCTTCAAGGTATACGGTGGCGGCCAGACAGGTCTGGTTGGATAAATGGGGAGGCATAATCGTTGCCAACCACATGAGCCAGGCTAGATGCATGAATATCAACTCCTCGCAGGTGCCCAACACGGCACCAGCCGGGGAGAGAATCCCATTGTTGTCCGGGACTCCCAGAATATACGGTCAATCAGTTGAGAGACCGCACAAAAAAAGTAAGTAGCCACATCAGAGGTGCTACTACACGAAATTCGGCACCTGCTGGGGTGCCCGAGTATTGGCTGGTATTAACCGCTACTCCTGGATTCGGTCTGGCGCGCATGATCCGGAACCTCCGCTTCAGCGTGCCTACTCAGTGGTTGTATGTCTATCAGCCACCGATCAGACATGTGTAAAAGGTAAGGTCAATGACCGTTTAATGCAAGCGGGTGGGAAAGTTTACATTCAGTGTTGTAAAAAAGTGTTTCGTAAACTTTTCAAGGAGTGAATCGTTCAAGAATCTCGATCCCGCTATCCAGAGTGGATGGTTCGAGCGATTGGTGCAATACGGCGAGTGCTTCAAAACCTGGTTCGGAGGAAGCACTGCCGAGGATCTTCAGTGGGTAGGCATGGGGTGATGCAACTATTTGTCCGGGCCTGACAGGGTTGGAGAGGCGCAAGCGTGCCAGACTGTATTTATGCCCACCACGGAAGTGCAGACGGGCTGCCACTTCCTGGCCGGGGAAACAGCCTTTGTCGAATCTGACCGCAGCGAGATGTTCGAGACCCAGTGCAGGTGGCAACAGCGTATCCAGGAAGTTGTCGGGAATCCACGGCCAGCCCCGGCGAATCTCTTCAAGTCGGGCCCTTTGCATGGTTTCATCAGTAGATGTTTGCGGCAGGTTCTGTACCGTGAGCCTCCAACTGTGCGGACCCATCCCGAAAACCAGCTCATCATCATGTATTTCAAACTGTCCTTCGGGCAATGCATCGTCAAGGACAGATACTTTTGAGCTGGCCTGAATAGTCACTCTGGCACGCACTACAAAAGGCTGCAGCGCCTGACCCAGCCGGTCAGAACTGCCACCACGGAGCAAAGCGTGATAGTGCCCATCCGGGCCGTAGCCAAGTTGCAAGAGTGCCCGAACACGTCCTTGTACATTCAACCAAGCACTCCACTGCCAATGGCCGGGCAGGAGTTCGGGTACTGATGAGCTGAGTTGGGCATGCAAAAAACCGGTTGCGTCAGAGCCGTCAATATGCAGTAACTCGCCGGGTAGTGATCTCAGGGTTGCTTCAGGCTTGGAAATATTCATACATCTCTTGATGCTGGATGGGGTCAAGTATTACTCTGGCACAGCTCTAAGCCCACGAGGATGCCATGTCTGTCCAAGCTGACACCGAGAAAAGCTCCACCGAACAGCAGGAGACCACTCGGGCCAAACGGCAGACCACGCAACCGGCGAAGGCACAAGAACCCAGACAGCAACTCGGCCCGACTCGCTATGGCGATTGGGAAAAGAATGGCCGCTGCATTGATTTCTGATTCCGGTATTTGCCAGAAAAGTAATCGAAGCTGTGGTGTGACAATCTCTGTGCATCATCTGCAAGGATCTTCCTCTCATGGAACCAACTCCACGTCCGCTTTCACCGCACCTGGGTATCTACCGATGGCAGGTGCAGATGGTAACGTCAATTCTGCATCGACTTACCGGTATCGCACTAGTATTCGGCAGTCTGATGGTTCTGGCCGGGCTGTTTGCCTTGGCTATGGGCGAGACTAGTTATACCGCCTTTCAACACTTTTCCGCTTCACCGCTCGGTTTGATCTTATTGGTCGGCTGGACTTGGTCGTTAGTTTTCCATGCCTGTAACGGTTTGCGCCACTTGCTACAAGCCGCCGGGGTCGGATTCGCAACAGTGGTCTTCATACGCAATAGCTGGTTGGTGATTTTCGTCAGTCTGGTGCTAACGATCCTGATTTGGGCTTGGGTCATCTTTGGAGGTGCGCTATGAATGACCTACGTACGCCTCTGGCACGGGTTCACGGTCTCGGCTCGGCACGGGATGGAATGCGGCCATGGTGGATGCAACGCCTGACTGCGGTGGCATTACTGTTGCTGGGTATTTGGTTTGTCGTCAGCGTCCTGCTGCTGTTGCGTTCAGGATATGTCGCAGCCCATCTGATGCTGGCTGATCCCCTGAATGCCGTGCTGATGATCGCCTTCACCACGGCCCTGTTCTGGCATGCCCAGATCGGTATGCAGGTCATCATTGAGGACTATGTATCGACGCGCTGGTTGGAAGTCGTGTTGCAGGTACTGGTTCGTTTTCTTGCCGTACTCGGTGCCTTGGCCAGTGCCGTCGCGGTACTCCGCGTCGCTTTGGGATACTGAAAAATGGAAAGTTACAAGATTCAACAACATAAGTTTGATGTGGTGGTGATCGGTGCGGGCGGAGCAGGCTTGCGTGCCACCTTCGGGATGGCTGAGAAAGGTCTGCAAACGGCCTGTGTCACCAAGGTATTTCCAACCCGCTCACACACCGTGGCGGCACAGGGTGGTATTGCTGCAGCCTTGGGTAACATGGGTGAGGACGATTGGCGCTTTCATTTTTACGACACCATCAAGGGTTCCGACTGGTTGGCCGACCAAGATGCCGTTGAATTCATGTGTCGTGAGGCCCTCAGTGTTGTTCCTGAACTGGAACATTACGGCGTGCCTTTTTCTCGCACCGAAGACGGACACATCTATCAGCGGCCTTTCGGTGGCATGACCACGCACTATGGTGAAGGTACCGCCCAGCGCACCTGCGCGGCGGCGGACCGTACCGGTCATGCCATGTTGCATACGCTCTATCAACAGGCGTTGAAGCATCAGGCCCAGTTCTTTATCGAATATTTCGCGACTGATCTGATTTTCGACGAAGAGGGGGTGTGTCGCGGGGTGCTGGCCCTGGATCTGAATGAGGGAGTCCTGCACTGTTTTCGTGGTCAATCGGTGGTGCTCGCCACCGGTGGTTATGGCCGTGCCTACTTCAGCTGTACCGGCGCTCATACCTGTACCGGTGATGGCGGAGGGATGGTTCTGCGGGCCGGACTGGCATTGCAGGATATGGAATTTGTGCAATTTCATCCAACCGGAATCTATGGTGCGGGTTGCCTAATTACCGAAGGTGTACGTGGTGAGGGCGGCTACCTGACCAACTCCAAGGGTGAGCGTTTCATGGAACGTTATGCACCCCATGCCAAGGATCTGGCCTCGCGCGATGTCGTCAGTCGGGCCATGACCATAGAGATGCGCGAAGGTCGTGGCTTGGGAGATCACCAGGATCATCTGCATCTCAACCTGATGCATCTCGGTGCCGATGTGATCCACGAACGCTTGCCGGGCATTACCGAAACCGCCCGGATTTTCTCCGGGGTGGATGTAAGTAAACAGCCTATCCCGGTGCTGCCAACTGCGCATTACAATATGGGCGGCATTCCTACTAATCTCTACGGTGAAGTGGTACAGAGAAAGGGCGATGATCCGGATTCCATCGTTCCCGGCCTGTTTGCCATTGGCGAGGCGGCCTGTGTGTCGGTCCATGGTGGTAACCGTCTGGGTTCTAACTCACTTTTAGATATTGTGGTGTTTGGCCGTTCTGCCGCCAAGCGCTGTGCCGAACTCATCCAGCCCGGTGCATCACACAAGGATCTTCCGAACAGCGTGTTCGATCAGGCCTTGCAGCGTTTTGATACGATTCGGCACGCCAAGGGCGATACCCCCACTGCCCAGATACGCTTGTCGATGCAGCGTACTATGCAGCGCGATGCGGCGGTGTTCCGCACCGAGGAAACCCTCAAAGAGGGTTGTGGAAATATTCATAAGGTGTATTCCAGTTTTGATGACGTCCATGTCACCGATCGCTCACTGGTGTGGAACTCGGATTTGATGGAGACCCTGGAACTGGCCAATTTGCTACCTCAAGCTGTCGCCACCATGTATTCCGCCGAGCAGCGTACCGAGAGCCGTGGCGCGCATGCGCGTGAGGATTTTCCTGAGCGTGACGATACCAACTGGCTTAAGCACACCCTGGTCAAGGTTGATGTGACGGGCGCGGCGTCATTTGATTCCCGTCCTGTACATATGCACACAATGACCGATGAGGTCGAAGTCGTGCCGTTGAGTAAACGCGTTTACTAAGCCAAGTTGCTGACCGCGACATCATGCATACGGAGTGAACCATGGCCGAGTTTTCCCTACCCAAGAATTCCAAGATCATTCCGGGCAAGCACTATCCTGCCAAGCCCGGCACGAAGACCCCCCGCACGTTTCGCATTTATCGATGGAGTCCCGACGACGGCCAGAACCCGCGTATGGATAGCTATGAGGTGGATGTTTCGAACTGCTTAATGATCTTGGACGTGCTGCTCAAGATCAAAAATGAGATCGATCCAAGCCTGACCTTGCGTCGCTCCTGCCGCGAGGGGATTTGCGGGTCTTGCGCCATGAATATCGATGGTACCAATACCCTGGCTTGCATCAAGGGTCTCGATGAATGTAGTAGTGGAATCATCAGTATTTATCCCTTACCACATATGCCGGTGGTTAAGGATTTGGTACCTGATCTGACCCATTTTTACGCCCAGCACGCCTCAATACACCCTTGGATTCGTACCCAGTCACCGCCGCCAGCGGATCGTGAGCGTTTGCAGTCTCCGGAAGAGCGCAAGAAACTTGATGGCCTGTATGAGTGTATTTTGTGCGCCTGCTGCACCACCAGCTGTCCGAGCTACTGGTGGAACGGAGATCGCTATCTGGGGCCGGCCGTGTTGCTTCAGGCCTATCGGTGGATCGTCGATAGTCGTGATGAAGATACCGGTACCCGCCTGGATGAGCTGGAAGATCCGTTTCGCCTGTATCGATGCCACACCATCCTGAACTGCACGCGTACCTGCCCGAAAGGACTGAATCCAGCCAAGGCTATTGCTGAAATCAAGAAGCTGATCCTGCAGCGGCAAACTTGATGTGGAGTCCGGCCAAGATTTTTGTATCAGCGCCATGATGCCGAAGCCCGGTCCGAGCACTCCCGAGGGTGTCGGGGGATGACTGATTCTGGGTCTATTCCCACTCTTGGTCGGCTGCGTTGGCTGTGTCGACGTGGGACGAGCGAATTGGATACTCTGCTCGGCGACTGGCTGGAACAGGACTATCCAGATTCCAGCAACGTGGAAAAGATGGCTTTCTCGGAGTTGCTCGAGGTGTCGGATCCGGATTTATGGGATTGGCTGATCGGACGTCATGTGCCACCACGGGCTGATTGGAAGGAACTCATTGATGCCATCCGCACCCACCATTCGCTTTGAGGTCAGGCCTTCGCCGAGCCTGCTGATTGTCCATCTGCTGTTGAGCGTGTTAGCTATGGTAGCGGTGTGGCTGGGTATGTTCGGCCAGGCGACCGCACGCACCCTGTTGCTCGCTGCAATTGTTGCGGTGTGGCTGGTCGGTGTATGGCGGATATTGCATCCGCGCTTGCGCCACGTTCACATCGGTGCTGATGGGGTACGGCTGCAGTTGGCTTCGGGTGAGACCGTGGAGGCCCAGTTTCTGGGTGGGCGGGCCATGGGTCCGATCGTGATGCTTGAACTCGTCTGGGCGCACCCACAGCGTGGTCAGGTGATGTTATGGCTGATGCCGGACAATGCTGATGCTGACACCCGGCGGCGTCTGCGTATGTTGTTGTCGGCCCACGATTACAATACATGACGTAATACACCGCTTGTTTCAAGCTGAAAAGCTGGGCAAGCTGCGGTGTAATTTCTACCCTTTCAGTCACACAGCACCTCTTCATGTTCCGACCTTTAAGCCTATTTATTGGATTACGTTATACGCGAGCTAAACGGCGTAACCACTTCATTTCATTCATTTCGCTGATATCGATTCTGGGTATCGTTATCGGGGTAACCGCGCTGATCACCGTAATCTCGGTGATGAATGGCTTCGATCATGAATTGCGCAGCCGGATTCTTGGTATGGTGGCCGAGACTACGGTTTCCGGAGTTGATGGGCCGGTACATGACTGGCAACACGCTGTTTCGGTAGCCAATCGCCTGCCCCATGTCATTGCGGCGGCACCCTATGTTGAGCATGGTGCGTACCTGAAAGGGCGACAGGCTGCGGGTGCTGCGGTACGAGGTGTGATACCGGTACTAGAAAGCAAGGTTTCTGATATTGCCAAGAAAATAGTGCAGGGACGTTTTGACAGTCTCACTCCAGGTAGTTGGAACATTGTTCTGGGCCGCGATCTGGCCTTGCGGTTAGGTGTCGGTTTGGGTGACAAGGTGGTGCTGTTCGTCCCGGATGTAAGCATCACCCCAATTGGAGCCATGCCCCGATTGCGTCAATTCACCGTCTCGGGCATTTTCGAAGCCGGTATGGAGCAGTACGACTCAGGTCTGGCAGAGATCAATATGCGTGATGCCGAGCGACTCTATCGGCAGTCCGGACCCACCGGTATCCGCCTAAAGCTGGACAATCCCTTTCGTGCCTACAGTGTGGGTCGTAACTTGGCGGAAAAGCTGGGTGGCCTGTATGCGGTAACGACCTGGATGGAGAGTTATTCCAACTTTTTTAAGGCCGTGGCCATGGAGAAAAAGGTCATGTTTATCATTTTGTCACTGATTATCGGGGTGGCGGCATTCAATCTGGTCTCCACCCTGGTGATGCTGGTAACTGACAAACAGGCCGATATTGCCATCTTGCGTACACTTGGCGCTGCACCACGCACCGTTATGGGGGTGTTTATGGTTCAGGGCCTGATCAGTGGCGTAATCGGTACCGGCCTGGGGGTACTGTCGGGAGTACTGTTGTCGATCAATCTGCCGGAGATCGTGGACTGGATCCAGCGGGCATTCCATATCCAGTTTTTGTCGCCCAGCGTGTATTACATCAGTAATCTTCCCTCACGCTTAGAATGGCGCGATGTCGGCTGGATTGGAGCTATGTCTCTGGTGTTGTCCCTGTTGGCAACCATCTATCCTGCCTGGCGTGCCGCCCGGACCCAGCCAGCCCAAGCCCTGCGCTACGAATAGGACAATATGGCCATGATCCCTACGCAGCCCGATAACCTTGCAGCACCACCCATGACGGAGTTGGGGCCGGTCTTGTGTGCTCGTCAGGTGACCAAGACCTACCAAGAGGGCAGGCTGTTTACCGAGGTATTGCGGGGCATTGATCTACAAGTTCGGCGCGGTGAGACTCTGGCGATTATCGGTGCCTCCGGAGCGGGTAAGAGCACCTTGCTGCACATTCTCGGCGGCCTGGATACCCCGAGTTCGGGTGAAATAGAAATTGAGGGTCAGCCGTTCTCCAGTCTGAGCGATGCCCAGCGTGGTGATGTTCGCAATCGTGCCTTGGGTTTTGTATATCAGTTTCATCATTTATTACCTGAGTTCTCGGCTCTGGAAAACGTCGCCATGCCTTTACTGATACGGGGCACGCCTATACCGGTGGCCCGGCAGACCTCAGCAGAGCTCCTGTCCCGGGTAGGTCTACGGCATCGGCTTGAGCACAAGCCGGGTGAAATGTCTGGGGGCGAACGGCAACGTTGTGCGGTCGCCCGGGCACTGGTCACCCAGCCGGCTTGTGTACTGGGTGATGAGCCGACTGGAAACCTCGATCAGCGAACGGCACATGGGGTATATGAGTTGCTGTTGGAGCTCAATGCCGAGATTGGTACGGCCTTGGTCTTGGCAACGCATGATTCGCGTCTTGCCGAACGTATGGGCAGGGTACTGGAAATCGAGGATGGCCGACTTGGAATGCCAAGACTGACTTAGCTGTCTGGCTGGAGACTGGAAATGCCGCAGGGACGCGCAATCACCCATTGGTTTCGGAAATCGGCCCCGGCGTCAAGCGGACGCAACCTTGGCAAGAGACTGCGATTCTGGGTTGCCTGGTGTGCTTGGTTGCGGTACTCGCGAATGTCGGGGTTCGCACCACGTGATGCCGTGGCTTTGGGACTGGGAGCGTTGGCTGCTTTGTTGCAGCCCGTGTTACCCGCCGCATGGATGGTCCTGGTGGTTGCAGGATTGGGTGTCTGGCTGGTTTGGTATGGTGGTACGAGACGGTGGCTGAGCCTGATCCTTCTCACTTTCGTCTGGACAACGCTGCATGCCTTCGCCGCAGTGCGGGCGCGGCTACCGTATGGACTGGAAGGTCAGGACATTCAGGTGCAGGGACGGGTGATCAATTTACCCAGAGATGGTCGTCTGAATACTCGTTTTGAATTTCATGTCGAACGGGCCTGGCTGGGCCAGCGTTCGTTACCTCTGCATGGGGTGTTGCGCCTGGCCTGGTACGGGTCGGGCCGTGCGGCACTACAGCCGTGTACTCGTTGGGATCTGACCGTACGTCTCAAGCGCCCTCACGGGATGGTCAATCCAGGTGGCTATGATGCCGAGCGCCAGGCCGTGGTTCGTGGCCTGATCGCCCGGGGCTATGTGCGTGATGCAAGGTCTGCACGTCGTCTGGGCACGACCCGACTGTGCTTAGATAGAACAAGGGCTAAGCTTGCCAACCTAATCGCCCGGGATCTGCAAT
>QILI01000119.1 GCA_003233305.1 Mizugakiibacter sp. | reverse complement strand
AACGTGCCAGCGCTACCGCAATGCTCGCCTTATGAACGTCCAGACCCACATCAATGTTGCTAGAATCTCCCATAACCTGTCCTCCTCGATTTTGGCTCAGCGTGAAAGGTTTGTTTCTTAACCGCAAAGCGTAACCCACGCCTTTGAGGTTGGGCAGGCCAATCCATAATGTCTACGGGTTGGATTCCCACCGGCGTGGGTATAACGAGAAAGGCAGCGACATGCTTGTCCATGGCCGTGGTTCGCGGTATGGGGATCTGTTGTATATAAAAAAGTAAACCCCGGCGGCGGCCGGGGTTTACCAAGTGCTGCATAAACGGTTGAACGTTTACAGTAGCGGGATCAGCAACAAGGCCACGATATTGATAATCTTGATCAGTGGATTGATGGCTGGGCCCGCGGTGTCCTTGTAGGGGTCGCCGACAGTATCGCCGGTGATGGCCGCCTTGTGGGCTTCAGAGCCTTTGCCACCGTAGTTGCCATCCTCGATGTATTTCTTGGCATTGTCCCAGGCGCCACCACCCGTGGTCATGGAGATGGCTACGAACAGGCCGGTGACGATGGTGCCAAACAGCAGGCCTGCCAGAACCTGTGCCCCGGCAATGGGACCTGCGATCCAGGTGGTACCAAAGGCCACGACGATCGGGGCCAGCACCGGCAGCAGCGAGGGCACGATCATTTCGCGAATGGCGGACCGGGTCAACAAATCCACCGAACGCGAATAATCGGGCTTGGTAGTGCCCTCCATGATGCCCTTGATATCCCGGAACTGCCGCCGCACTTCCTCGACCACCGTGCTCGCTGCGCGGCCTACTGCGTCCATGGCCAGGGCCGCGAATAGGTACGGAATCAAACCGCCGATAAACAAGCCGATGATCACCAGTGGATTAGACAGACTGAATTGGAAACTATGGCCGAGATGGGCACTGAGACGGTCTGAGAAGTCGGCAAAGAGTACCAGGGCAGCCAGGGCAGCTGAACCGATGGCATAGCCCTTGGTCACCGCTTTGGTGGTATTGCCCACTGCATCGAGTGGGTCAGTGATATCGCGGACTTCCTTGGGAAGATTGGCCATTTCGGCGATCCCGCCGGCATTGTCGGTAATCGGTCCGAAGGCATCCAGGGAGACGATGATTCCAGCCATCGACAACATGGTCGAGGCGGCGATCGCAATACCGTAGAGCCCTGCAGCCCACCAGGAGATGACAATGGCGGCACAAATGGCCAGCACCGGCAGAGCGGTAGAGCGCATCGACACGCCCAGACCGGCGATGATATTGGTGGCATGGCCAGTGGTCGAAGCCTTGGCTACATGCTGTACCGGAGCAAAATTAGTGCCCGTGTAGTACTCGGTGATCCACATCAGTACGCCGGTGAGAATCGGCCCGGTTATGGCGGCGATGAACAAGCCATGGAAGTTATAGCCGGCCACGCTGCCCATCATCCAGTGGATGGCGAACCAGTAGGCGATGATAGTGATCAAGCCGCTTATGATCACCCCTCGATACAGCGCCCCCATCACGCTGCCGTTCTTGCCGACACGGACAAAAAAGATCCCGATGATCGATGCAATCAGTGCGATGGCACTCAGCAGCAGGGGCAGCACCACAGGAGCCAGGCCTGCTGTGGCTAGGGTCAGCCCGCCAATCAGCATGGCGGCAACCTTGGTGACCGCAAAAGTTTCGAACAGGTCGGCAGCCATACCGGCACAATCACCGACATTGTCACCAACGTTGTCGGCGATCACCGCCGGATTGCGCGGGTCGTCTTCGGGAATACCGGCCTCAACCTTGCCAACCAGATCCGCACCGACATCGGCGCCCTTGGTAAAGATACCGCCACCAAGACGGGCAAAGATTGAAATCAGTGAGGAACCAAAGGCCAGTCCGATCAACGCATGCAGCGCCGGCTCGACGGCAAGGCCGATGCCTCGCAGTATCAGAAAATAGCCGGTGACCCCCAGCAGACCCAAACCGACCACCAACATGCCCGTGACCGAGCCGCCCCGGAAGGCGACCTTCATGGCTGGCGCCAGCCCTGATCGAGCCGCTTCAGCAGTGCGCACGTTAGCACGCACCGACACATTCATACCGATATAGCCGGCTATTCCCGACAGGATGGCGCCGATAGCGAAACCAAATGCGGTATGCCAACCCAGTCCCGGGACGAAGCCCAGAATCAGGAAAAGTACCACCCCAACCATGCCGATGGTGCTGTATTGCCGATTGAGGTAGGCGCGTGCACCTTCTTGGATTGCGGCGGCAATTTCTTGCATGCGCTCGTTGCCGGGTGATTTTTTAAGTACCCAACCTACGGTTAGCAAACCGTAGAGAAGTGCCACGATGGCGCTGCCGATGGCGATCCAAAGACTATACTGTTCGTGCAACATCGAGCCTCCTCCTAAAATGGTATGTGAGCGTATCGAAGGCGTAACTCTACCAGTTTAGGCTTGAGCAAGACACCTGAACCTGGCACAACGCGCCATCCTGATCCTGAAGATTGGGGTGTTACTTTTCGATGGGGGGTAGTTTTTTGTCCACTAAGTGCAAACGCAGCTTGGCTATACGGGGTAGGCCATTGTGGTCGAAGGGTGGAAATGCCTCACCCTGGATCAATGGTGATAAATAGCTACGCGCGGCTGCAGTGATGCCATAGCCATCGGTACGTATAAATTTGCGAGGAAGTTTTTTCTCATGATTGGCGATCCGGGCCAGTGGGGCAGCAACCACCCGCCAGCGGTAAGGACGGTCGGATAGACGCTCAATCACCGGGATGACCCCGTGTTTACCTTGCAAGGCATAGTTCACAGCAGCCTCACCCACGGCCTCGGCCTGGGCCAAATCCGTGGCTGAGGCGATATGTCGGGCTGAGCGTTGCAGGTAGTCAGGCAGTGCCCAGTGCACTTTCATATCCAGCTTTTCCTTGACAAGTCTGGCCAGCGCAGGTGCCGCCCCTCCCAGTTGGGCATGGCCGAAGGCGTCCCGGCCGCCGGCTTCGGCCAGAAACCGGCCATCGGCATAGTGCACGCCTTCCGATGTAGCCACCACACACCAGCCGACACGGTCTACGGTTGCCTGAACCTTGCGTAGAAAATTAACTTCGTCAAAGGGCCGTTCGGGAAACAGGATGAGGTGCGGAGGCGCGTCGCGACCCTCCCCGGCTAGCCCGGCTGCTGCCGCGATCCAGCCAGCATGGCGTCCCATTACCTCAAGGATGAATACTTTGGTTGAGGTTTTGGCCATGGAAGCGATGTCCAGGCTGGCTTCGCGTATGGATAGTGCGGTGTACTTGGCCACTGAGCCAAAGCCTGGGCTGCAGTCGGTGATGGCCAGATCATTGTCGACGGTTTTGGGTACCCCCACACAAGTGAGGGGGTACCCTAGGATTTTGCTAACCTGGGCAATCTTCAGCACGGTGTCGGCCGAGTCATTGCCGCCGTTGTATAAAAAATAGCGGATATCATGGGCGGCTAAGACCTCAATCAGGCGTTCGTATCGAGCCCGGTCCTGTTCGATGGATTGCAGTTTGAACCGGCACGAACCGAACGCGCCACCGGGAGTGTGGGCCAGGGCCCGGATGGTGCTGGGCGTTTCTTTTGCTGTGTCGATCAGATCCTCGTTGAGGATTCCGAGAATGCCGTTGCGCCCGGCATAGACCTTCACCCGGTTCTGGCGAGCGGTACGGATGACCGCTGAGGCCGTGGCATTGATGACGGCGGTGACCCCGCCGGACTGTGCATAAACAAGCTTGCCTCGGGACATGATGACTCCAGTAGATTTGGCCACCGGGTTTGACTCCGGCAGGGTGCAGCAGATAGTTTGACGGTTGGTATTCAAGCATAACGGATACGTGGCTGCTCACGATATCCAAGGCGACTCAATATGCGACTTGTTCTTCTCGGTGCGCCCGGTTCGGGCAAGGGAACCCAGGCAGCTCGGCTTACGTCCGAGTTTGGGGTGCCGCATATTTCCACCGGTGACCTGTTGCGTGCAGCCGTTGCCGAAGGTACCCCGCTGGGCCTTAAGGCCAAGGCGGTCATGGATGCCGGGCATTTGGTTTCCGATGCCACTGTTTTGGGTATGCTTGAGCATCGTCTCGGTCATACCGACGTAGCCGCTGGATTCATCCTTGACGGCTACCCTCGCAATCTTGCCCAAGCCGATGCCTTGGATCAGTTGTTACAGCGACTGGGTCAGCCACTGAGCGCGGTAGTCAAGTTGGAAGTCCCTATCGAGGCCATCGTTGAGCGCACTGCTTTGCGGGCTCGTGCCGAGGGTCGCACCGACGATACTCCTGAGACGGTACGTAAACGGTTGCAAATCTACCAGGAGCAAACTGCTCCACTCGCCGATCACTATGCCAAGGCCCGGTTGCTCAAGGTCGTGGATGGCATCGGTCAGGTTGAGGCTATTTTCTCCCGGATTCTTGAGGTTTTGCAGCAACCCCAGGTAGTGACTGATTAGTTGTTGAGGGTGTGGCAGGGCGGGATGGTTTTATTTAGCGATCATCGGTGACCATTCATGAAATATCCGGGCTAGCGATGTATTTGCAAATGAATAGTTGAGCCGGTTCGGACCACAGCAGATAGCTCGGGTGTGCTGCGCGCGCAATAGACGGCCAGGCCCAGTTCAAGGCACGGATCATCACCAACCAGGTGAATGATCGTAGTCTGGAGATATTTCCACGGTATCTTGCGCAGTGCCCATATCGGTGCCGGGCAAACTGCAGCCTGCATCCAGTTTAATTTCATTCGTCTAGGTATCCATCCGTATTCACCGCATGACTGAATTGATCTCCAGAATACGTCAGCTGTTGCGATTGCGCTGTGGCCCTCAGGATATGCCTTATCACCCGGTGTGGGCGATGGGTCTGGCCGTGGCTTTGATGATCCTGATTCTTGCCGAAGCGTGGGCTCAGACACAGACGATTCCAATCAGCTTGGCCTTGGTGTTGGTGGGTTATGAAGCGGGTATGGCGTGGTTGCTGCTACGGTTCCGCCAACAAACCGTGCGTTGGGTACAAACTGTGCTGGCACTGTTTGCCACCAGTTTAGTGTTCAATATGCTGGCTTTGCCGCTGATCCTGATACTGGGCCCGGTGACGCCAGGACAGGCGGATTCCCGGGTGCTGTTGCTCAGTGTGCCGTTGCTAGTCATTGCTTTCTGGAAGTTTCTGGTCAAGGCACATATTTTTCGCCACGCCCTGGAAATACCCTTTGCCGCTGGGGTACTGATTGTGTTGCTGTTGGGCTTGGGCAGAATGGTCATGGTTCATTATCTGGTATTGCTCTGAGATGCGTATTCATATCCTCGGTATTTGTGGAACCTTCATGGGTGGGGTGGCGGCGCTGGCTCGCGAGTTGGGCCACCAGGTTGAGGGTTCCGATCTCAACGTGTATCCACCTATGAGCACCCAGCTGGAGTCGCTGGGCATCCGTTTGCAGCCGGGTTATCGCCCTGCGGTTCTGTCGCCTGCGCCGGATTGTGTGGTAATAGGCAACGCGCTCAGTCGCGGCAATGCGGCCATTGAGCGGGTGCTGGATGAGGGGCTTAATTACACCTCCGGACCGCAATGGCTGGGTGAGCAGGTGCTGGCATCGCGACAGGTGTTGGCGGTAGCCGGTACTCATGGCAAGACCACGACCAGCAGTCTACTGGCCTTTTTGCTCGATGCAGCGGGTCTCGATCCAGGCTTTCTGATTGGTGGGGTGCCACAGAACTTCGGATTGTCCGCACGTTTGGGTCAGGGCGCAGTGTTTGTTGTCGAGGCGGATGAGTACGACACAGCATTTTTCGACAAACGCTCCAAGTTTGTGCATTACCGGCCACGGGTGGCGATATTGAATAACCTGGAGTTTGACCATGCGGATATTTTCCCTGACCTGGCGGCGATTCAGCGCCAATTTCATCATCTGGTGCGGACCGTGCCGGGCAACGGCCGGCTGATTGTCAATGCTGAGGACCAGGCCCTGGCCGAAGTGCTGGCCATGGGCTGCTGGACCCCAGTGGAGAGCTTTGGCATCGAGCGCGGTGACTGGCGCGCCCGTCTGCTGCAAGACGATGGTTCGGTTTTCGAGGTATCCCGGCATGGGCAACGCCTGGGTGAGGTGCACTGGAATCTATTGGGTCGCCACAATGTCATGAATGCGCTGGCCGCATTGGCCGCCGCCCAGGCGGCGGGGATCGATGCGAGGAGCCTGCTGCCTCACTGCACCCGTTTCAAAAATGTGAAACGGCGGTTGGAATCGTTGGGTCAACGCGCCGGCATCCAAGTTTATGACGATTTTGCCCACCATCCCACGGCCATTGCCAGTACCTTGCAGGGCTTGCGCGCAAAACTTGGTACGGCCCGGATCGTGGTGGCCTTGGAGCCCCGCTCTAACTCCATGCGCCAAGGGGTGCATGCCACTCTTTTGGCTCCGGCCCTGGCGGAGGCGGACGCTGTGGTGTTCTTGCAGCGCCCCGAGCTGGCCTGGAATGCCCAGATTGTGATCGACAGCTTGCATGGTCGTGGCCAGAGTGTGTCCTCGGTTGATGCATTGATCGAGGCATTATTGTCGTCCACGCGTACCGGCGACCACGTCGTGTTTATGTCCAACGGTGGTTTTGAGGGGGCTCAGCAGCGCTTCCTGTCAGCGCTGGGCGATAGCCATTAAACCCTTTCATCCGAAGCCACTGCAAGCGGGAAGTCTCTGGTTACTCTCTCGGCCAGGCGAGAGAAATAACCCACCCACCGGTAGGTGGGTGGAAGCCTGTCGTCAGCATCATCTCGGGCATCGAGTGCCGAACCTTCGAGCACAGATCAACCGGGCTGGGTCACCGGCGGATCAAAATGTAGCGGACTTTTGATGAAATGCTGGCGCGCTGCCTGCCAGGTGCCGAGAGCAAAGGCCCAGGCAACGATCAGGGCCAGACCACCGCCGGCAAGGATGCCGAGATGACTCAGCAGCAGATAAGTCATCCAGTAGGCGATGACCTGCCCTGCCACTGTGATGAAGTTAATCAAGATGCGTGCCAACTTGCCTTCAGGTAGATTGATATACAGGGCCAACGTTGCCAGGGCTAGCGGTGGCACCAGCACCGTGGTGGTGGCCAGTATCTGGATAAGCGCGTGCGGGGCGAGCCATAGGCTGACCAGTCCGGTATACACATAGGCACTGAGAATCGCTCCGGGTAGCAGACCGAGAAAGCTGTCCACCAGGCGGGTCTTGAACGTCGCGTGGGTGGTCGGTGCCAGGTCGAAATACAGATCCAGCAGGCTGGGCCGCAGACGAGGCATGCCAAGACCCACCGTGTTCAGCCCGGTCATGGCCAGAAATACTGTATAGCCGGCGACCCAATCAGCACTGAAGCCCTTACCGATGGTTAGTAGGTAGATACTCAATATCCCGCCGTACACTACCCAGCGGCCTAGCCAGCCACGTATTTGCTCATGGGGAAACAGCAGAATACGCAGTAGTGTACGTTCCAGCACCGGCCCAGGTTGTGCCTGGTAGCGGGCGGCACAACGTTGCAGACGTCGATCATTGCCGACCTCGACCCACTCATTGAAGCGACGCCTGAATTTGCTGGCTGGCAGTGGCGAACGGCTGCCGGAGCGGCGTCCCGGACTGGGTGGTAGAAAGGGTGTTTCGGGTAGGGTGGGGTCATCGTGAGGAAACAGCCGACGCCACACGATCCCCAGCAGAAGTACAGACAGTAGTAGTGCCGCAGCCGGCAGCAAAGGATTGTCCAGCACTCCCACCAGCATCTGCAGGATCCATTTGGGCAGCAGGTTGGCAGCGATGAATAGTACCCAGAAATACATGGCGCCTCGTACCCCGATACTGCTCAGCAGTGCCCAGGCGATCGCCAGTGCGCCCCCACTCAGGGCCCACCAGCCGGCTTGCCAGCTAAATAAAAGTACTATGGCTGCAGCAGGTAGCAACCAGAACGTCAGCCCCCAGAGTGCGGCCGCCGTGAACAGAGCACGATGAAAGTTGGGCAACAGCAAGGTTTCGGGCTGGGCGATCGACTTCAGGGCGAAGCCGGCCAGCATCCATAAAAACCATAGCCCCACCCCAAGAAGAATCAGGGTGACAGCGGCCTTACCCGCAGGCAGAAAGAATTGCAGAAGACCCCCGAAGCCTATCAGCACCCCGATTGCCAGGCCTGCCCAAGGTGCCATGCGCAGGGGTAACAGGGCCAGACGAATAACCGCTTTCATGCCAGTTCCACGAACAGGTCTTCGAGGTTCATGGCCTGCATCGACAGCTTGGCATTTTCTCGCTCGGCGAGGGCTTGCAGGGTCGGCATGGTTTGTGGATTGCTACGGTCGAGCACATACCGGGCCACCCCAGCTTCGACCCGGGCAGTCAGGGTTCCCGGCAGCTCGGGGGCCGTGTCGAAACGGCCCTCGTTACGCGTCAGTTCGACCTTTTGTAATTGCTCGTGCAGTTCGCGTAACGGGCGGGTAAAACTGATGCGACCATCACGTAATAGGGCGATGTCGGCGTCGACGCGCTCCAGATCGGTGGTGATATGGGTAGAAAAGATTACGGTTTTGCCAGGGCGGCGCACTAATGGCAGCAAGGTGGCCAGAAAATCCCGGCGGGCGATGGGATCCAGACTCGCCACCGGCTCATCCAGCAGCAGCAGGTCGGGATCAGGGGCGAGCGCCCGAATAATGGCCAGCATCTGCCGCTGTCCTTGTGAGAGGGCAGCAATTTTTTTACTGGTCTGCAGCTGCCATTCCTGGAGCAGACGATTGACCAAATCCCCGTCCCAGTGTTGATAAAAAGCAGCGGTGAAGGAGAGATAGGCGCCGACCTTCATCCATGGGAACAGGTCGAAGCTCTGCGGCACATAGCTAATGCGGTGCAGGCGTTCACCGCGTGGCTCGTCCATCGGCTGGCCAAGGATCTCGACGCTCCCTGCCGTGCTTGGAGTCAGACCGAGCAAACAGCGCAACAACGTGGTCTTACCAGCACCGTTACGGCCAAGTAGGCCGATGACCTGACCGGAAGCCACCTCCCAATCAAGGTTCTGCAACACCCTCTGCTTGCCGAAGGCCTTGCATAGCTTGCGCGCCACCAGAACCGGTGGGCTTGCTGCCAGATCAGTACCGGTCGGCATCAGTCGGGTCTCATTGTGTATTGATGACATCCTTGCATTCTCCCTGTTTTTGCTAACCAGCAGGTGTGGCTTTGTTAGACTGGACGAGCGTCAGAAACCTTGGGGTACCTCTAAAAACCGCAATGAACGGTTCAAGTGCTAGGCACCCCGGAGCGAATCTCCAAGATATATCAGACGGATAGGCGCGGAGTGAGCGAGGGCGTAACGCAGTAATCGGACTGTGCAGCAGGTTTATAGAGGTGTCCCTTGGATGATTTGCTTTTGTTCCCTTTGACTGTGGTGTTGTTCCCCGGCGCGGAGGTGCATCTGCGGATTTTTGAGCCGCGCGATTTGCAGCGGGTGCGTGAGTGTAGCGAAAATAACTGCCATTTTGGGGCAAGTTGGACGCCACCTGGCAATGAGCTTGGTAGCACTGCTGAGCCGATGGCGGTCGGAACGCTGGCCCGAATAGACGATTTTTATTCCTGCAGCGATGGAGTACTGGGCATCCGGGTCGAGGGTGGACAGCGCTTTCGGATCCTGCAGAGCCGCCAGAATCAGATGGGGTTGGTGCGCGTGACCGCCGAGATCTGGCCTCCCGAAACCGTTCAACCGGTGCCTGCCGAATATGCTTTGCTGGTAACGATTTTGGAGCGTTTGGTCGAACAGTTCGCGCCTTCCTGGCAGGATGCCGGTCGTGCTCATTACGATGATGCGGTGTGGGTAAGCTATCGTCTTGCGGAGCTCCTGCCCCTTGATGAGGTGGAGCGGCAGGTTTTGTTGGAGGCGATGAGCGCAGCGGATCGATTGAACGAAATGCTGGCGCTGCTGCCTCGGTTTCAGCACGAATAGAGGAGACCAACATGGTTGACTTGAAGGGTAAGACCCTGTTTATAACCGGGGCCTCGCGGGGTATCGGTCTGGCTATCGGCCTGCGTGCGGCACGCGATGGGGCCAATATTGTGATTGCTGCCAAGAGTGTCGTGCCGAACCCGAAACTTCCGGGCACCATCCATACTGCTGCCGAAGCCATCATCCAGGCCGGTGGTCAGGCGCTGGCTGTGCAACTGGATATTCGCGATGCGGCGGCTGTGGAGGCGGCGGTCGAGCAGGCTGCAGCACATTTCGGTGGTATCGATATTGTGATCAACAATGCCAGTGCCATTTGGCTCGCCGGTACGGTAGAGACCCCGGTAAAGCGTTTTGACCTGATGCACCAGGTCAATACTCGCGGCACATTCGTGACCACCCAGGCTTGCCTTCCCTGGCTGGAAAAAGCGGCCAATCCGCATGTGTTGATGCTGGCGCCGCCGCCGACGCTCGATCCAAAGTGGTTCCGGGATCACCCCGCCTACACCATCGCCAAGTATGGCATGAGCCTGTGTGTGCTGGGGATGAGTGCCGAGTTCAGTGAGCGTGGTATTGCCGTCAATGCACTGTGGCCACGTACGGTAATTGCTACGGCGGCCATTGCCATGTTGGGTAACAAGGTACCAGCCAAGCATTGCCGCCGCCCCGAGATTGTGGCCGATGCCGCACATGCCATCCTGTGCCGAAACTCGCGGGATTTCAGTGGTCATTTCTGTATTGATGAGACGCTATTACGGGAAACAGGCGTCAAGGATTTTACGGCCTACGCAGTGCAGCCAGGGCAAGCACTGCTTACTGACCTTTTTGTCGATAGCTAGAGCACGCTTTAATTTGCGCGAATATCGCTTGCGCGGCGGAACGTCGCCTGAGAGGATCGATGCTGGGTCCCGTTGGAGAAGTGCATGCGATCGACTCCTGGAGAGTCGCCACGCCCGTTTGTGTCTGCTGCGCAGACGCAACGTGAATTCACCCTCAAAGCGGTGGTGTTTGGTATCGTCTTCGGGATTCTGTTTGGTGCCGCCAATGCTTATCTGGGTCTGCGTGCCGGGCTGACGGTCAGTACCTCGATCCCGCTGGCAGTGATCACAGTGGCCATGTTTCGCCTATTGGGGCGGTTTGGCCATGACGGCACGATTCTTGAAGCGAACATTTCCCAGACCACGGGGTCTTCGAGCAGCTCGCTGGCCGGTGGGGCCATTTTCACTCTGCCCGCCTTGTTCATGTGGGGTATTCCACCCAGTCTGCTGCAGATGACGCTGCTGATTCTTTCAGGGGGACTTCTGGGCGTACTGTTCATGATCCCGCTGCGCTCATTTCTGATCGTTCGCGAACATGATCGCTTACCCTTTCCTGAGGGAACCGCTTGCGCAGAAGTTCTGAAAGCCAGTCAGAGTGGGGGTTCGCAAGCAAAGAACGTATTTCTTGGCCTGGCTGTCGGGGCCGGCCTTAAGGCGCTGACTTCGTGGTTGCAAGTCATCCCCGATACGATCAGTTTCAAGTTGCCACTTTTGAAAAAGGCCATCATCGGAGTTGATCTGTCCGGTGCGTTGTTTGGCGTTGGCTACATCCTCGGCCCACGCATAGCTTCGATCATGGTCGGTGGTGGACTGCTCTCGGCGCTGGTCATCATTCCCGGCATTGCCTGGTGGGGGGCGAGTCGGGCCATGCCCCTGTACCCGGAAACGCTGTTGCATATCTCGCAGATGAGTTCTGCCGAATTGTGGAATCGCTATGTGCGCTACATCGGTGCCGGAGCGGTGGCAACAGCGGGGATCATCACCCTGATCCGCTCCATACCGATGATGCTGGAGAGTTTCCGGGTCAGCTTGAGACAGTTTCAAGTCCGTTCTGTTGCCAGCAGTGAGATGAAGACGCCCCGCACCGAACGTGATGTGTCACCCAAGGTTCTGCTGATTGGAGTGCTCAGCGTCCTGGTTTTGCTTGCTGTGGTACCGCAGACCTTGGGTACGGTCGGGCCCTTCTGGCATCGGGCGATCGCGGCAGTCAGCATCGTGGTCTTTGCCTTTTTCTTCGTCACCGTGGCCGCGCGGATCGTCGGTTTGGTCGGGGTCACCTCCAACCCGATTTCCGGTATGACCATTGCAGCGTTACTGGCTACCGCCACGGTGTTCATGTTGTTGGGCTGGGATAGCATGATAGGTAAGGGTGCGGCCTTGATGGTCGGTTGTGTGGTGGCTATCGCAGCCGGTATTTCGGGGGATACCTCACAGGATCTGAAGACTGGATTTCTGATCGGTGCGACCCCCAGTTACCAGCAGATCGGGCAGTTGGTTGGGGTCTTGAGCTCAGCCATCTTCGTGGCCATTTCCATACTGCTGCTGGCACGGACCTTCGGCTTTGGCACTCAGGAGTTGCCAGCTCCCCAGGCGACACTGATGAAATTGGTCATCGACGGGGTCATGGGCCATTCACTGCCCTGGGTACTGATCGGTATCGGCGTGGGCATTGCGCTGCTGTGCGAACTGTTGCGGATTCCTTCGCTGGCTTTTGCGGTAGGGGTCTATCTACCCCTGTCAACGATGACCCCGATCTTTTTGGGTGGGCTGCTGCGGGCCTGGTTGACTCGCAAAGGAGGCGCGACTGCTCAGGCTCGCATTGACCGGGGTATTTTGCTCGGTTCCGGACTGGTAGGCGGCGAGGGTTTACTCGGGGTCGGTATCGCCGCAATTGCTTTTGTACATGGGGCGCGCCCTGCGGGGTTCGGAACGGCCTGGGCGGGTTCACCGCTGGGGGTTCAGATCGCCGGTGTGGTAGCCCTGGCCGCGTTGATTGCGTGGTTCGCCCAGCGGGTGCGATCGAGTTAATCTTGTCAATTCAAACCGGCTTGGAGTAGAGCCATGAAGTATCTGCATAGCATGGTGCGAGTACACGATCTGGACGCAAATCTAGGTTTTTTCTGCGCGGGTCTGGGGTTACGTGAAATACGTCGTAATGACTATCCACAAGGTAAGTTCACACTGGTGTTTCTGGCTGCGGAGGAAAGTCCCGAGGCAGAGATCGAGCTGACCTGGAACTGGGATTCTGAGGAAAACTACGGCAGTGCCCGCAATTTCGGTCACCTGGCCTTTGCGGTTGACGATATCTATGCCACCTGTACCCACCTGCAAAAAATGGGGATCACTATCAACCGGCCACCTCGCGACGGACACATGGCCTTCGTGCGTTCCCCTGAACTTATTTCCGTTGAACTACTGCAGAAAGGTGAGCCCCTGTCTCCGGCCGAGCCCTGGGCCACGATGCCGAATACCGGCGAGTGGTGAAGGGGGTAGTCCTGGTATGAGCCGGGTTTCTCGCTCTGGCGAGCTTTCAGGTCTTGGAGTTGCAGATGATGGAGGACTGCAATGAGTGAGCAATCCGAATTTGTTGCCCAGGGCAGTCTGCTCCGGCCTGGATTACTGGGCAGGCTGACTCGCCTGATTTTCGGCCTGATCTGTACAAGTTTCGTATGGATGGTATTAATGATTGGCCCAATCAGACTGGTACGACAGTTTGCTGAGGTACAAGGTTTCTGGCCGTGGGTCATCGCCGCCTTTTACCTGTTCCCCTATGTGATCAACATTGGGTTGGGCCGTTCCTGGGGGCAATGGCCGCGTATTGCGGTGCTGGCTGGCGTACTAGTTTTCACGGTAATGGACTACTTTTCAAGTGGCCAGCTATTGGGCCCCTGGCTCATTGGCTTTCTGCTGCTGTGGATGTTCTACGTATTTCTGCATTTGGCCGTGTCGTTTCTGGCCGCAGGCATCTTGGCGACGCCGGGTTGTGAGATGCGGGCGCTGCCCTATTTATACGGCAAGCTGACCGGTCGTCCCGTACGCGAACATAGCTGCCCAGTCGGTCCACTGGCTGCGCTAGATCGCTGGGAATCCCGGAAGCGTCTCTGAGGCAGGTAGGCGGGAATCCAGTGAAGGAAGTCATGACTATGCAGTAGGCATTCGCTTTTGTTGCTGGCACTAGCCGAATGGTCACTTGGTGGATGCCCTACTCAATCAGCCTTAAGGTCGGTTCCGCAACGGCGGCAGTAGAGTGCATCGGGTTCATGGCCCTGCAGTTGGCAGGCTGGGCAGCGCAAGCGCTTGCGCAAGTTACGCATACTGGTGGTGAGCTCGGCAGTGAAGATACCGGTGGGTACGGCGATAATGCCGTAGCCGATGAGAATGATAAGGGAAGTAAGCATTTGCCCCAACACAGTCTTCGGGGTGATGTCACCGAAACCCACGGTGGTCATGGTTACCACCGCCCAGTACATTGAGCGTGGGATGCTGGTAAAACCGTTCTTTGGGCCTTCCACAAGATACATCAGGGCTCCGAAGATCAGTACTAGGGTCAGGATCGTACTGACGAAGATGAGAATTTTTCGGCGACTTCTAAGTAGCGTGGACCACAACAGATTGGCCTCGCCGACATAACGGGTCAGCTTCAGCACCCGGAAGATACGCAGAATTCGCAGCGCCCGGATAACGGCCAGATACTGGCTGCCTACAAGCAACAAGCTAAGGTAGGTTGGCAATACGGCGAGTAGGTCGACAACACCAAAAAAACTACGCACATAGCGCCATGGTCGATCCACGACCAGAATTCGCAGCAGATATTCGAGGCTGAAGGTAATCGTGAATCCCCATTCAAGCAGGTACAGCCATGTACCGAAACGCAGGTGCAGCGTGAGCACCGAGTCCAGTACCGAAGTGGTAATACTGCCCAGAATGGCTACGATCAGGAGAATATCGAACAGGCGTCCAGTAAAACTCTCTTGGCCAAAAATGATATGAAACCACCGCGCTCGCCAAGCCGGGCCTGCAGCAGGCCCAAGTGAAGCAGTGGACCTCGGTGGGGATGAGTGCATGGCTGTCAATCCATGCTCAAGCGTGGGCAACCGCAGCGAAGGCTTTGCCGGCGGCTTCGATGGTGTAAGCGATATCGGCCTCGCTATGCGCCGAAGAGATGAAACCGGCCTCGAAGGGGCTGGGTGCCAGGTACACCCCCTGATCCAGCATGGTGTGGAAGAAGCAGGTAAAGGCGGCGTGGTCGCAAGCGGTCGCCTGAGCGAAGCTTGTAACCGGTTCAGCGCTGAAGAACAGGCCAAACATGCCGGGAACCTGATTGAGGTGTACCGTTACACCCGCTTCGAGAGCCTGGGCTTGCAGTCCCTTGCAGAGCAATTGGGTTTTGCGCTGCAGTTCAGCATGAAAGCCGGGCTCGCGAATCAGTTTAAGCATGGCCAGGCCCGCAGCCATAGCCACGGGATTACCCGACAGGGTTCCAGCCTGATATACCGGGCCGGCCGGGGCAATTTTCTGCATCAGTTCACGCTTGCCACCGAAAGCACCGACCGGCATGCCGCCGCCAATGATTTTTCCAAAAGTACTCAGATCCGGACGGATGTCGTAAAGTTCCTGCGCTCCACCGGGGGCAAGGCGAAATCCAGTCATCACCTCATCGAAAATTAGCACGGCACCGTAGCGACTGCATAGTTCGCGCAAGGTTTCGAGGAAGCCGGGGCGAGGGGGGATGCAGTTCATGTTTCCCGCTACGGGTTCGACGATGACGCAGGCGATATCGTTACCCTTCTCGGCGAAGAGTTGGCGGGCTGCTTTGGCATCGTTGTAGGTCAGGTTGAGTGTCAGATTGGCCAGAGCAGCCGGTACCCCAGGTGAGTTGGGTACGCCAAGCGTGAGTGCCCCCGAGCCGGCTTTGACCAGAAAGGTATCGCCATGGCCGTGATAGCAACCCTCAAATTTCACCACCAGGTCACGGCCCGTGGCACCGCGGGCAAGGCGGACCGCTGACATAGTTGCTTCGGTACCGGAATTGACCATGCGTACCATGTCCAACGCCGGAACCAGCTCGCACAGGGTTTCGGCCATGGTCACTTCATCAGTACAGGGCGTGCCGAAGGAAAGACCGTTGCAGATCGCCCGTTCGACGGCTTCACGTACTGCCGGGTGGTTGTGGCCAGCGATCATCGGTCCCCATGAACCGACGTAATCCAGGTATCGCTTGCCCACTACATCCCACAGACAGGCCCCTTCGGCACGGGCAGTAAAGAAGGGCTCGCCACCGACTGCTTGAAAGGCCCGAACCGGGGAATTGACGCCGCCAGGAAGATGCTGGACGGCGCGCTGGAACCATGTGTGATTACTCATTTTTGCAGTCTGTAAAGTCAGGAAAAAGTTTAGCGTAGCGGTGGGCCGCTGCTTCAATGTCGGCTGCTGCAAATACGCCTCGAATGATTGCCAGGCAATCGGCACCGGCGGCAATCAGGTGGTGGCCATTGTCCGGGGTAATCCCACCGATGGCTACCAGTGGCTTACCCAGCGTTTTGGCCTGGGGCAACAGATCTAATGGAGCACGACGTGCTTGAGGTTTGCTTGCCGACTCGAAAAAGCTTCCAAAGGCGAGGTAGTCAGCACCTTGCTCGACGCCTGCCTGTCCTCTGTCAAGGTCGTTGTAACAGGACATACCGATGATGGCGTTGGGGCCCAGCACAGTGCGGGCATAAGCAATATCCGGGTCGTGCTGACCGAGATGGACTCCCGCTGCGCCACAGGTTTGGGCCAAAGTAATATCGTCATTGATAATTAAGGGAATGTGATATTTCGCGCATAGCTCTATAAGTGCACTGGCCTCGGCCAGGCGACGCCGGGCATCGTGGCTCTTGTCACGGTATTGCAGCATTCGGGCACCGCCACGAAGTGCTGCGGCGGCATGATCCAGCAGATCAACTGAGGACCCGTCGGTAATCGCATACAGACCGGCGATAGCCGATTGGGATGCCGTGTACGAGAGTGGTCGGGCTGTCATCGGCTTGCCGGGTCTGTAAGAATCCATGTCTTCCATCGGTGCGGTGTGCTGAATATGACGATAGCCCCCTATCGTAAAATCATGTGCGTAGTTTGCGGTTTCATTTATGACGAGGCTGAAGGTTTGCCCGCCGAGGGTATTGAGCCGGGTACCCACTGGAACGATGTCCCCGCCGCCTGGACCTGCCCCGTGTGTGGCGCCACCAAAGAAGACTTTGAGGTGCTTGAAATCGAATGAATCCTCATTGGATTGGCCCAAGCGAGCCCACGATACGCAGGCGCTGCCCAATCTGTGCGTCGATCCGTTGTGCAGTTCCTGCTACCAGTTCCAGGACGTAGCGGGCTGGAACGTGGCTTGGATAGAGTTTGCAGGGGACTTTCGTACAAGGTTGTGCATTGCTCTGCATGGCTACGAGTTGGCGTTTGGCGTCAAAAAAAAGTATATCCAAAGCAACACGTGTGTCTTTCATCCAGAACGTACGAGGAGCGCTGTCCCGGAAAACAAACAGCATGCCCCGGGTCCGGGCCAGATGAGTTTGATTCATCAGGCCGTAGGCACGGCTCTGATAATCGGCGGCTACCGAGACATTAAAGGAGTGCTTACCCAGCCAGACTGCGACCCTTGGAAGGGTGGTTGTGGGCTTTGGTAGGATGGTGAACGACTGTCCCCATACCGTGCTGGGCGATACGCCGGTCAGAATTGTGGCTAGCAGCAGCCAACGAAGTAAATACATGAGGCATGTCCATCAGGCAAGCTTGAACAGTGTAGCCTGATCGCTACCAGAACCTAGCAGCAAGCCCATGGACCCGTCTCGCCATGAATGACTAAACTGCCCCCCATTCCCCGATATTTCGCTTGTGCTCATAGGGATTCCGAGCTACTATTCCTGACCCGCAGAACGATTGTTTAGACCTCGGCAGATCGACCTCAAACAAGTTTTTGGGTGTTGACGGAAGTCAAAAACGATGTACTATGGCGGGCTCCCTGGGACGAAATGTTTAAGGGGGCAAGGAGTGAGGGATCTAGGGAAGGGCGGATCTTTGAAACTATGCGCAGGTGACTTGTGTGG
>QILI01000092.1 GCA_003233305.1 Mizugakiibacter sp. | reverse complement strand
GCTGATCGCCGGGCAGGCCAGGGCCGTACACATTTCGATGTGGGTACAGCTTGCGCAGATTCCCATTGTGGCCAGTCCGCTGTTCAGCTATGGCTGGCATGTAGGTGCTGTGGCCGCCTTCGGCCTGCGCTTTGGCGGTGGCTGGAGCTTTGGTTATGCGGTGCCGAGCATAGCCTGGCAGTGGGCCTTGCATGGGCCGGATGGAGTATTTCTGGGTATCAATTTCATCGCCATCGTGGCGTTTCTTCTGTTGCTTCTAACCCGTCGCTGAGGCCGTTTATGGATACGACTGTACTGCCACACATTCGTCTCAAGGTAGATCGTCTGCCTACCCACCCCTGGATATTCCGGCGTTCGCTGGAGGAACCGCAACGGTTGCCACCGGGTACGGTGGCCGATCTGGTTGATGACCGCGATCAGTTTCTGGCCCGTGGTTTCTGGAACGGTCATGCCCGGATCGGTTTCCGGGTACTGACCCGCCAGGCCAGCGAAATGATCGATGCCGAATTCATCCAGGCACGCATTACCCAAGCTGTGGAACTGCGCCGTGAACGCCTACATCTGGACACCCAAAGTGATGCCTGGCGGGTACTGAATAGCGAAGCGGATGGGCTCTCGGGGCTGATTGTTGATCGTTACGCTGATCTGTTGGTGCTGGAATATTTTGCCGCAGGCATGTGGCGCCTGCGCGAAGTGATCGAGACTGCTTTGCGGCATACCTTTCCCGGTTGCCGTTTCTATCATTTCGCCGAAAGACACGTGCAAAAACAGGAAAGCTTCGATTGTCACGCCCAGCAATCACCGGAGCCGGTTTGGATCCACGAGCATAAACTAGCGTTTCGGGTTGCCCCGGGTGGTCGCCACAAGACCGGATTTTTTCTTGATCAACGTGATAACCGGGCTCGTTTGGAAGCCTGGGCACGAGGCCGAGTTCTCGATTTGTGCTGCCATTCCGGTGGGTTCGCCCTGCATGCCGCTCGTGCCGGTTGGGGCCCAGTGACTGGTGTCGACCTGGATGAAGAAATTATCCAGCTGGCCCGGGACAATGCCCAGCGCAATGCCTTGCAAGTCCACTTCGAGCAGGGAGATTTGTTTCCCTTTCTCGAACAGGCTGTGCAGCGCGGCCAACAATGGGATACGGTGATTTTGGATCCGGCTCGGCTGACCCGCGATCGGGCTCGCCTACCGCAGGCGCTGCGAGCCTATGTAGCGATGAACCGACTGGCCTTGCTGGCGGTGGCGCCGGGTGGCCTGCTGTTGAGCTGTTCTTGCAGCGGCCTGGTCACGGCGGCCGATTTTCTTGAATGTCTGCGCCGCGCTGCTGCCTTGGCCGAGCGCCGCGTGACGGTGTTACACAGTGCTGGAGCTGCGGCCGATCATCCCTTTGCTATTGATGTGCCGGAAGGCCGATATCTACAAGCGGTGTTTTGCCGGGTGTATTGAATGCTGGGTGTTGCGGTGCAGGAACCATTTGCTTTGGAGGTGGTCGAAGCTTAGATCAATTTTATCTAATATAATTCCTTATTACGCGGCGCTCGTGGCGATTCGCTCAGGGGATTCATTTTTTTCCAAGGAAATTGGCATGATCGAGCTGTCTGCGTTGCAACATGCTTTGGCCGTCATATCAGGCATGGGGGTAGGTTTTACGTTGGGCCTCATTGGTGGCGGTGGCTCAATTCTCGCCGTACCCCTGCTACTCTATTTGGTGGGTTATCCTGATCCTCATGTGGTGATCGGTACCACTGCACTGGCGGTTTCAGCGAACGCCTATCTAAACCTGATCCCGCATGCGCGGGCCGGCAATGTACGCTGGCGCGAGGCAGTCAGTTTTGCTATTCCGGGAGCGCTTGCGGCCCTGTTTGGCTCAGTACTCGGCAAGGCAGTCAACGGCCATAAGCTATTGTTCCTGTTTGCAGTCCTGATGCTGGTAGTGGCCTGGCTGATGGTTCGGCCACGGGCTGAAGGCAGTGCAGTTCGAGCGGAGCGCCCGCTTGCGGCACAGACCGTGTGGCTGATTGGAGTGGGTGCCGGGGCGGGCATGCTGTCGGGTTTTTTCGGTATTGGCGGTGGTTTTCTGATCGTGCCGGGATTGATGCTGGCGACCGGCATGCCCATTCTCGCGGCCATCGGTACTTCGTTATTCTCGGTGGGAACCTTCGGTCTGACCACAGCGCTGAGCTATGCCTGGTCGGGGCTGCTCGACTGGCGG
The DNA here is from genome assembly GCA_003233305.1 of Mizugakiibacter sp. Lineage (GTDB taxonomy): Bacteria > Pseudomonadota > Gammaproteobacteria > Xanthomonadales > Rhodanobacteraceae > Metallibacterium. Next base: position 29,497 of record QILI01000092.1, on the reverse strand, counting down.
GTGGCGGCGATGTTTATTGTCGGCGGCATTGTTGGCGGCTGGTTGGGTGCTCGGTTGGCGACCCGGCTGGGAAAGCGCAAGAAGGCCCTGAACCTGATCTTTTCCGTGATTGTGGCGGTGACGGCCGTCTATATGTTGTGGAAAAACCTGGCAGCGTTCGGTTGGTAGGCTTATCTCAGTGACCGGTTTGCAGTCTATACCGGCCGAATTCCGGGTTTTTAGTCTGGCCTGCCAGGCTGTAAGTGGAGCCGCAGCCTGAATTTTTGCAAAGTGGCATTAAATAGAACGGCTATTTACCCTGAATGCACTGATAATCGGATCCGCATCTGTCTCTATTATGACCATCCCGTAGCATCGTACAGGCTGCTAGCATGCACCTATGGATGACGAAAACGTATCGAAGAATTCCGCGCCGCGCCGAGGTCTCCTGATTTGGCTGTTGTGGCTGGGTGTCCTGATGGCATTGGGTTTGGCCGGGCTGAGCTACTGGTACAGCGACCAGCTGCAGCGGAGTGTCGCCGTTGCGACCGCGACCCAAAGCAGGCTGCAAACACAGGTGTTGGCTCTGCAGGGGACACTGACTGATCTCCGCCAGTCGCGAACAGAGCTGCAGCAACAGCTGAGCGATTCACTCGCGGCGAATCGCTCGCGGCGCGTGCAGGCCGATTCTTTAAAGGCGCGCCTGGGAAATCTCGAGGCTGCCGTGGCCGGACTGGCTGAACAACAGCACGACAGCAATGGAGAAAACCTAAAACTCGATACAACGGCTTTCCTGCTACGTATGGCCCAGGCGCGGATGCAACTGTTCCACGATACGGCAGGAGCACTGGATGCGTTGAATCTGGCCACACAGGCCTTGAACGAAGCCCATGACCCCATTTATGCACCGGTATTGCAGGCGATCAACACTGAGCGGAGCGCCTTGCAGCAGGTACATACTTTACAGCGTGCCGCAGCCTTGCAGCAGCTGGGTCGTTTGCGCAGCCAGGTTTGGAGCCTACCGTTACGCCCCAACAAGCCTGCAAAACTTGCGGGTTCCGGGGCATGGTCGAGGATCCGTAGCGCCTTGTCAGTGCTGGTAACCATTCGTCACGATACCCAAGCACGTCTGGATACGGCCCCGTCGCAACTGCTGCATAGCTTGCTCGCCCTGGATTTGGCCCAGGCTCAAGCCGCGCTGTTGGGCTATCAACGTTCGGGCTATGCGCAGGCCTTGCGCAGCAGCCACCGGCTGCTTAGTACCCAGTTCAATCTGGACAATCCTCAGGTACAGGCCTTCGCTACCAGCCTGCGGTCGCTGCAAGGCTTGCCCGTCACCACCACGCCTCGCTTGGGCACAGCGCTGGAAACCTTGAGCAGACTACGGGCACTGCAGACCCTGGCTACTCCTCCCGTGCCAGCGAAGCAGGAAAACTCGCCATGATTCTGTGGCGCTGGATACTCTGGCTGCTGTTGATTGCGCTGCTTGCGGCATTGGGCTGGCAGGTCCTTGCTATTGATCCCGGTTACGTACTGTTGCGGTTTCATTCCTGGCAGTTGCAGGCCACGGTAGTCGGACTGGGGCTGTTACTGGTGGGGCTGGTGGTCGTGCTGATAATCATCTGGAAGCTGCTGCGCTGGCCGTTCGGAATGGTGGCTCATCGCCACCAGCGGATCAGCCGCAAGCGCTTTTCTGAAGGGCTGCTGGCGCTGGTCGAGGGGCGTCATAGCGAAGCTCAGCGGGCGCTAGCACGGGCGGCACGTTTCGGGCCATTAAGGGGCCCGGCGCTGCTTGCCGAAGCGGAAGCGGCCTGGCGGCGTGGAGAGTTCGAGCGTGCTCACGAAGTGTTGGATGAGGCAGCCCGGCATGCTCCGGATGCAGCTCGGGTGTTGCGGGCGCGGATGTTACGCCGTGAAGGACATCCTGAAGAGACTTTGGCCCTGTTGGTACCGGCGGCGGAAGCGGCGCGGTTGCCACCGGCAGCTTGGGTGGAGCTGGTCAAGGTAGCCCTGCTGACCGGTCGTGTAGATCGGGCCCGTGCTGCGTTGGAGCCGTTGCGATCCAGTGCGGCGCTGGGTACCTCGGCCTTTGCCAGGATTGAGGCCCAGGTATTGGCGGCGGCGATCGATCAGGCCGCCGATGGCGCGAGTTTGAATGCGTTATGGGCAGACCTTTCCCGAGCCCAGCGTCGGCCTGCTGAAGTGGTCGCCGCTTACGCCCGTAAAGCAGCTCGCTATGGCTCTAGCCTGGCCGCTATGGGTGAGATTGAAAGCACCTTGGCAAGGGACTGGACTGCCGTACTGGTTACCCGCTGGGCGGAGCTGGGCGAGGAACATCTCGAGCACCGCCTTGAGGTAGCGCGGAAATGGCTCGATACCCATCCCAATGATGCGGTGTTGCTAGCCACGCTCGGACGACTGTGCTTGCTGGCCGGCCAGCTGGCTCAGGCCAGGGAGTATCTGGAACGCTCGGTAGGTTTGGATGAATCGGTCCTGGCATGGGAAACGCTGGGAGAGGTTTTGCTTAAGCAGCAACATGAAGGGGAGGCGGCCCGATGTTTCCGCAACGCGTTACGGACGCAGCGTCAAGATACTACTGAGGCATTGATCCCGGCGGGTCGTATGCCTACCCGGCCGCTAGCGGTTGAGGTGCGTAGCGAACTGGGTGTGCCGAGGTTGCCTGAATAACTGCAGTGTGCTGGTTTTTTTTCATTGTCTAGAGCTACCGTTCACTGCAAAAGACCTACCTGTTTGGTGATGCTGCTGCCAACAAGCTGCCACCCACCGGCAGTGGGCCCCCCGGTATTCCTCGCCACGTTAAGGTTTCACGTTGCTCACCCGTAACCTACCCAAGTCCGACAAGCTCCTAGGCCAAACTGAGTTGCATAACTCAACGCGTTCCCAGCACCACGATGGTCTTGCCCGAGACTTGTACCATCCCCCGTTCATCTAGTTGCTTGAGTACCCGGCCGGCCATTTCACGGGAACAGCCAACGATACGGGAAAGCTCCTGACGGGAAATACGGATCTGGGTGCCATCGGGGTGGCTCAGGGCATCCGGCTCATGACAAAGATCGAGCAGAGTACGGGAAATGCGTGTGGTGACATCCATGAAAGCCATGCGGCTGGCCTGGCGGGAACTGCGTAGCAAACGTGAGGAGAGTTGCGTACCAATGGCAAACAGCAGTTTGGGACACTCCTCATGCAGGGTGGTGTTGAACAGGTTGAACAGGCGTTCGTAGCTGATCTCGGCCAGTTCACAGGGTACCCGGGTGCGTACCGTCGTTTCGCGCTGTGTAGCGGCATAAAACAGTCCGGTCTCACCAATGAACTCCCCACGATTGATGTAGGCAATAATCAGCTCACGTCCATTCTCATCCTCGGTCAATACGCTTACCGATCCTTCGATGATGTAGTAGAGCGTATCGGGCGAATCACCCGGTCGGATGATGGTGGTGCGCGAGGGGTAGCGGCGCCGGTGACATTGAGCGAGAAAGTGCTCCATGGCTTCCGGGTCGGGTGCCAGTCCCAGTGGGGCTTGGCTACGCCGGAAATTCTCCTGCAACACGTACTTGAGCATCATGATTTCCAGACTCTCCTTAGCGTTATGACGCGTACCAAATCTGCAGCCGATTTTACAATTTTGACGTTAAACACCTGGCACGTGGAAACCGTGACCCACGCCATAGAATTAGAGTACAAAGTATACGAGAAACATAGCATAATACGCGGTTTCGCCGCTTGTGTGATGGCAAAGCAGGTATTTTCGCAAACACTTACGTAGGTCGGCGTATGGTCGTATTTAGAGTCTCCTATAGAGGATCCGTAAACCCCTCGCTCTTAGGCGACGGATAGGCAGTTGGTTTAAGCTGAGGAAATGGGAGGCTACAAGCGAGGCAGCCATACGGTATGGGACGGCAAGTACTACTTGACCTGGACGATCAGGTACCGGGTACTCGGTGGTGAGATAGTAGAGCGTTGTCGAGAATTGCTGCGCGAGGTAACACGCAGCAAAGAGATGCGCATCCTGTAGGATCAATCGACCGGGGCTATGTACACGTGTTGATAGGGATACCGCCGTAGGTATCGGTTACCCGGGCGGGGCAATACATGAAAGGGAAGAGTTTGTACAAGCTGTTATTGGAGTATGCGCGCTTGAGGAAGAGGTGCTAGGGCCAGTATTTGTGGGCGCGCGGATACTGGGTAGATACAAGTGGCAATGTGACCGATAAGGTATGGCAACGATACATTGAGGAGCAGGAGTTGCCGGAGCTGGACGATGACTTTGAGGCTGTCTAGTCGGCCGGAGGATCGGCCGATCCGGCTTCTAGCTGTAATCCGAAGCCACCGGCTTTAGCCGGTAGAGTATTCACGCCGAGAACCCAGTTTTTCCGGAGTTTTTCGTGGTGTTCAAAAAACTATCCCGCCTGCGTCTTCAGGGCTTCAATAACCTGACCAAGTCACTCAGCTTCAATATTTACGATATCTGCTATGCAGTTTCTGAGGAGCAGCGTCGGCGTTACATCGAATACATTGATGAAGCCTACGACGCCGACCGGTTAACCCAGATCCTTACCGATGTGGCCGAGACCATTGGTGCCAATATCCTCAATATCGCCCGCCAGGATTACGACCCCCAAGGTGCCAGTGTCACCATCCTCATCTCCGAGCAACCGGTGGTGGACAAGCTCGGCATGGATATGGTTTCCGAAACCGTCGTCGCGCATCTCGACAAGAGCCACATCACCGTACACACCTACCCGGAAACCCATCCACACAATGGCATTGCGACCTTCCGCGTTGATATCGATGTGGTTACTTGCGGGGTAATTTCACCGCTGAAGGCACTGAATTTTCTGATTGACAGTTTCGAATCCGATATCGTCACCACCGACTATCGCGTACGTGGTTTCACCCGCGATGTGCATGGCCGTAAGTATTACATCGACCATAAGATCAACTCGATCCAGGATTATCTTGGGCGCCATATCCGTAAGAAATACGCGATGATCGACGTTAACGTGTATCAGGAGAACATCTTCCACACCAAGATGCACATCAAGGATTTCAACCTCGATACCTATCTTTTCGGGGCCAGTTCATCCGACCTGTCCTTGAAGGAACGACAGCGTATCAAGGGCCTGCTCAAGCGCGAAATTATTGAGTTATTTTCAGGGCGCAATCTACGCTGATAGGTGGGTAGCGTAACGCCATCGGCAGATGGCCGACGGCCCAATCAGGCCCAATTAACGATAACTTGGTTGCCGATCTGCGGAGGTGAAGAACCATGATCCACAGCAGTTGTTACATGTCGCATGGTTTGGAAGACATGAAGAATATCCGGGTCAAACCTACTTGCCGACGCGGCGGTGAGTATGGCCAAGGCTGCCGATTGCCGCATGGCTTCCTGATAAGGGCGGCTCGAAACGATGGCATCATAACTGTCGACCACCATCAGAACCCGAGATAGAAGCGGAATTTGTTCTTCACTGATCCCATCGGGATACCCCCCGCCATCCCACTGTTCATGGTGATGCCGCACGATTTGAGCTATTTCGTCGGCAAAAGGAATATCACCTTGGGCGAGGATGATGATCTCACCTTGGACGCTGTGGGTTTGCATGACGGCCCATTCCTCAGCATTGAGCCAGCCGGGCTTATTGAGGATATGCGGGGGGATGGCAATCTTTCCAATGTCGTGCAGGTAGGCTGCGGAGCCAAGAATAACCAAGTCATGCTCATCAAAACCCATTGCCCTGCCCAGTTGTATGGCCCGTTCGGCAACCCGGGCACAGTGCCGGGCCGTTTCAGCATCATGGGCACGCAAGGTGTTGTTCATAAACGGCTCGAGTGCAGATATCGATGCATGCATCTTCAGAATTTTCCAGGGAAGGGTGACTAATGCCGAACTGAAGATAAGTGCAGCAATAGTTATGCCAGTACTTGGTCGGTCCGGCCTGATGCTGTCCATATCAATGCTGAGTGCCAACAGATCCCATCAGAACGCCCTTGGCAACAGCAGTTTGGCTCCCGTGCTGCTGGGGCTACGTTGCCGGAGAAGCAGGAGTTATACCCTTACGGGTGCGGCACATATTGACGATATTTGTCAGCTTCCCGGTCCAAAGGAGTGTCAATTACCCGGACCCCATAACCCGGTATCCCAGGCGTAGAGTCGGGATTCGGGGTAAGACTGGTATGGCGAGATGGTAGGGCGGCTGCGCAACCATCATTCTGGTGCAGAGTATTTACCGATGGCTGGCACCATAGAGCAGCATTACCGGTTGCTGGATGAGTGTAACCAAATGAAGAAGGTCGATCTGAGTCGACACGGCTAATCCTGGGGAGGCCTGGATACCAGTGGTTCCACCGGATCAGCCGTGGGGTCTGGAGTTGGGGTTTTTCCAGCTGCGCTATAGATTGCGGTCAGCACAATGGCGACTGCAGTATAGAGTTGCGGTGGAATCTCGGCATCAAGCTGCACCTGCGATAGCAACGCGGTCAGCGTAGGATCACGATGCAGCGGTATGCTATGGCGCTCGGCCAGGGCCCGCATGGCCTCGACCAGAGTTCCGTCGGCCTTAGCCGTAACGCGTGGTGCACCTTGTCCTGTATAGCGCAATGCCACGGCGCGTGGCTGGTTTGGGCCCGTGGCATTCATGCTGTGGTGTCCAGCAGGCCGCTACTGCCGATGCGGACGCGTTTTTGTAGTCCCACATGGCAGTGCAGGCGTTGTGGTTTCAATCCTACTTCACGTAAGTTCGACGCTATGCCATCAATCATTCCTTGCAGACGCTGCTGGGTGGTATTGCGCTCAACCCACAAGGTTACGTCGACATTGTCGCCGGCCAGGCTCACTTCTCCTTCAACGGGACCCAGCTTAGGTAAATCCATGGCAAATGCCAGACGCCAGGCATGGGCGCTGGGTTGGAAGGTTACGTTGGTAGATGGTTCACGGTGGATCCGCAGGGCCAGCAGATCGTAGCCACCCTGGGTCTGCAGCGGTAGTTCGATCATCCAGGCCAGGGTGGTCGGGGTTTGGGCCAGCGCCAGAGGATGGGACTCCAGTACGGCGATATTGATCCGCGCCAGCGTTCCGCGAACGTGTTGGCGCAGGGTACCGATAAAAGCTTGAAGATCCTCGTCAGTCTGGCCTGGGAACAGGTTGGGTAGTCGCGCTTGCGGGGTGAGTGGCTGCCGGGCCAGGGGTGGGGGTGTCGGAGTGGCTTCGGGCAGTCGCCCTGAGGGGCTGGTGGGTAGACTCTCGAGTAACTTGAGCAGGTTGGCTTTCCAATCGGTATGCAGCCATTCGGAGAACCCAGCGGATTGTTGCTGGACATTTTCACGCAGTTGATACTCGAACTGATTGCCGGCATGTTCGATCGCTCTGCGGAGCCCTTCACCGGTACTTAAAATGCGGGGGGTGGGAATCGAGGCAAGCAGTTCTAACAAGGTATTGCGGGCATCGCTAGGCAGCGCACCCCACAGCGCTGATGCATCGGCTGAAGTCAGCACCGCGAGATCGGCAAGCAGAGTGTTCTGTCCCAGTTGCAGAGGAAGCTGACTGCGTAAAGCCGCATACAGTGGCGCATTAGTGGGCCGGGCCAGGATCTCCAGCACGGGTTCGGGTTGCAGTGCGGTGATACGCACCTGAAAATTCTGTGTCGGCAGGCCTTCAGGCGGAATCTTGGTCTCGACCACGGTTGCACCGAGCTGCAGCCGCAAGCGTTCACCGAGGCTGGAAATGACGCGGGCCGGTAATACGGCTCCAATACGCCAGACATCGGCCAGCTTACGCAGCTCAGAAGACGGTATTTCGCCAACGCGCAGCGTGGGTTCGAGGTTAATCAACGTGACCTCCTGGGAGCTCCTGCCGAGGACGTTTCGGTGGGTGCATTTTTACTTTTCCTAGACATCGGCCGCGGTGGTATCAACTTGAGAGCGACTCAAGTTCCTTTTGGACTGGCCGTTATAGGAAATGAACGAAGTTGTGATCGACATCACGGGAGAGCTGATATGGCCAGGCAAGTTCGCAAGAAGGTCAGCAAAAAGGTCAATAAAAAGCCCGATCCGGCCGCCAAGCGAACCTTACGGCTTCCTGAGACCTTGCGAATCAGTGACGCCGCAGACGTTTACGCGTACATGCTCGACGTATCTCGTGAGAGTGGGCCGGTATGTATTGAGAGTGCAGCACTGCGACAGATTGATACAGCGGGCCTGCAGTTGCTCGCAGCCTTCGCCTCGGAGATCCGCAAGCAAGGTGCCCAACTGGTCTGGCCAGAGCCAGCGCCGGTTTTGTGTAATGCAGCGAACGTGCTGGGCATGGGCCGAATGCTTGACCTCCCTTCCTGAACTGTAACCATCCGAACCATATAGCCGTGCTATCCAGGAGATCTGTGTATGCCCCGAATACTTGCTGTTGATGATTCCGTATCCATGCGTGGAATGGTCACTTTTACTCTACGCGAGGCTGGCTACGAAGTCGCCGAGGCAGAGGATGGCCAGGTTGCCCTGGAGGTCGCCCGTGGTGCCAATTTTGATCTGGTGCTGGCCGATGTAAATATGCCACGCATGGATGGCATTAGCCTGGTTCGGGCGCTACGGGGGCTGCCGCAATACAAGGGCGTGCCTATCTTGATTCTGACCACCGAATCCAATCCCGAGAAAAAGCTGGAAGGCAAGTCCGCCGGGGCCACCGGCTGGTTGGTCAAGCCCTTCGACCCGGAGCAATTAGTCAATACGGTCAAACGGGTGTTGGGCTGAGTTATGGCCAAGGTGGATCTAGCCCGTTTCCACGCAACCTTCTTTGCCGAGAGTCTGGAGGGGCTGGACGTGATGGAACAGGGCCTGCTGGCACTTGAGGAAGGTGATCGGGAGCAGGTTCACGATATTTTTCGCGCCGCACATTCGATCAAGGGTGGGGCAGGCACCTTTGGTTTTCCAGAGATTGCCTCATTTACTCATGTACTTGAGAGTTTGCTCGATGATCTGCGGGAAGGTAAGCGTGATATCGATACCGAGTTGACCGAGTTGCTATTGCGCTCGGTCGATGTGGTGCGCAACATGATTGCCCGCGCCCAGACCGGCGAGCCTCTGATAGATTCGGACAGCGATAGCTTGCTGCACGAACTCGAGGTGTATCACGGCATCTCGGCTCCGGTTGAATCCGTTGGTACCTCGGCGGCGGTATCGAGTGGTGGTTGGCAAATCGTGTTCCGGCCTCATCCGCAGATGCTTTCGGGTGGCAATGATCCGCTACGCCTATTTCGTGAGTTGCAGGGACTGGGGCCGTTACAGGTTGAAGTCGAAGCCGAGCACCTGCCTGCGCTGGCCAGCCTGGATCCTGAAACCTGCGTAATCGGCTGGCGACTGCAACTGGATGCTCAGGTTCGCCGTGAGCAGATTGAGGCAATTTTTGAATGGGTGGAAGGTGAATGCGAACTCGTTATCGCCCCCGTAGCAAGTGCAGATACTGAGTCGGCTACGGTTACCGATACGCAGCCCAATAGCGATCTGGCTGCGGCTACTGCCATCAAGCAGGTGTTAACGATGCAAGCGGAACCCGGTCCCGTCCGCGCAGCACCCACAGTAGCGCTTGGTGAGAGTTCAAGGTCCATCCGGGTCAGTATCGATAAGGTCGACCAATTGCTGGATACGGTCAGTGAACTGGTGATCACCCAGTCGATGCTCAACCAGTTGGGTGAAGACCTGGCTGAGTCCAGACTTGAAGTTCTGCGTGAGGGGTTGGCCCAGTTGGAGCACAACACCCGGGAATTGCAGGAATGCGTGATGAACATCCGTATGCTGCCAATCAGCACGGTCTTTCATCGCTTTCAGCGGCTGGTGCGTGACCTGGGTCACCAGCTCGACAAACAGGTACGCCTGGATCTGCATGGTAGCGAAACCGAACTCGACAAGACCGTGTTGGAGCGGATCGGTGATCCGCTGGTGCATCTGGTTCGCAATGCTCTCGACCATGGTATCGAAAGCCCGGCACAACGCCGTGCCGCCGGTAAACCTGAGGTCGGCTGCCTGCGTCTGGAAGCTTTTCATCGCGGCGGAATGATCGTGATTGAAGTGAGTGATGATGGCTCAGGCTTGCATCACGAGGCCATTATGAGCAAGGCCGTAGAACGTGGCCTGATCGGCCCGGACGACCAGCTCAGTGATACGGAGATTGCCGATCTGATCTTCCGTCCGGGATTCTCGACCGCCAGCGTGGCCACTGATGTATCCGGCCGTGGGGTAGGCATGGATGTGGTGCGCCGCAATGTGCAGGCCCTCGGTGGTACGGTCACTGTGGACAGTGTGGTTGGCCAGGGTACCCGCTTTGTGATTACCCTGCCGTTGACCTTGGCGATCATTGATGGGTTGACCGGGATCGTCGGGGGAGAGCACTACATCTTCCCACTGGTATCTATCATCGAATCGCTGCAGTTACAGGCCAAGCAGGTCAACCAGGTACCCGGGCAGGGCGAATTATTTCGTTTTCGCGGCGAATACATCCCGATTTTGCGTCTCCATAACTTGTTTGCTTGCAGCGATGCCGTAACCAGCATTGCTCAGGGTATCGTGGTAGTGGTGGAGAGCGATGGTCGTCACGTGGGGGTATTGATCGATCATCTTGCCGGTCAGCAGCAGGCGGTAATTAAATCTCTGGACAACCATTATCGACGCGTCGAAGGAGTCTCCGGCGCCACCATCCTGGGCGACGGTTCGGTCGCTCTAATCCTTGACGTGCCCGGCCTGATCCGCCTGGCGCAACGTAAAACGGCGGCCTGAACGGCTGGAGTCTGATCATGAACAACGCACTGTCAACCCCCGCATCCACCCCGGCCCCAGCGGTCGTTTCGATCCCTGATCCAGGTGATGACACGCTTCAGTCGGCTTCCGTTGCTGGCCAATACCTGAGTTTCATTCTCGGCGATGAGGAATACGCCATCGAGATCCTGGCGGTACGCGAGATTCGTGGCTGGTCGAAGCCGACCCGAATTCCCAATGCCCCACCGTTCATGCTGGGAGTCCTCAATTTACGTGGCGCGGTGGTACCGATTATCGATTTACGGCTGCGTTTCAGTGTTGAAAAAATTGCTTACACTGCGACGACCGTGGTGATCGTGGTGGCCATCGGCAAACGGCAGTTCGGTATCGTGGTGGATGGCGTGTCCGATGTGCTCGATGTGTCGGCAGAAGAGGTCTGCCCGGTTCCCGATTTTGGGGTGGCTATCGATGTCGATTACCTGCGTGGCCTGACGACACGGGAGGACCACATGATTATGCTGCTCGATCCGGCCCGGCTCGCCGGGGGGGAAGTATGGGATCTGGTGGCCGATAAAAAAGCTCCCGAGGGTGGGGTAAATTTATAAATCATCCGGGCTGAGTCATTTCAGCATTCGGTTTCGTCACCAACCTGTGTCGCGGTCTGGTGCAGGGTTTTATACACGTACCTTCATCGTGCAGAGCAGCGCAGCTTTTCGCCGCACAGTTCAAGTCTGCGCAGGCTCCGCCGATACCTCTCAAGACTTCGCATGCACATTCACAATTTGGCACATTCACAATTTGATGGGAGAACACGGTGAAGCGCTTCAGTTTCCACTATACGCTCAAGGTTCGGCTGGTAATGCGCCTGCTGTCGGTACTGTTTTTCATGATCCTGATCGGTGGCTTTGGCTGGGTTGGTATGCAGAATATGCAGAAAAGCTCCGATAAGATGTACCAGATCGATATGCAGCAGGCCGTCAGTATTGCTGTAGTGATGGATTCTGTGCACTCCAATTACAGCCAACTGATCCGGGCCGTGCAGGCTCAGAATGCGACGCAGACGGCTACGAGCCTAAAAGCGATTGCCGCTACTCACGGTCATCTTGTACCGTCATTACGCTGGCTGCAGACTCGTGCTGCACAGGAAAAAAAAGATGGGGCCAAGGATAAGGCTCTGGGAAATTTTCTAGCCAGTATCAAACAGTGGAAATCGTCCCGTCTGGGTATGATGGCAGCCATACGGCAGAGCAATTGGGCCCGGGCTAATGCCTTGTTGAGCATGAATTTGCTACCGGCCCTGTATGCGCTGAATACAGAAGGTCGCAAACTGTCCACGACCAGCGCTGAGCATGCGGCTGCACGCTATGCCGATGCTAAGGCAACCTTTCGGCACGTAAGCTGGAGCATGTTGGGCCTGTTGAGTCTGGCGCTGCTGTTATCGGTGTTCTTCGACACCTTGTTCATCCGTTCGCTGACCCGGCGCATCGGGGTGGCCTCACATATTGCAGAAAATATTGCCGAAGGGGTTCTGGACAGTTCCACCGGCAAAGTTACGGATGATTTTGGCCGGGTCGATGAACTGGGCGAGATGTTGCTGGCCTTTCGCCGAATGGAGGCCAAGCTGCTGCAGGTGGTCGAAAACGTCCGTGGCGGCTCGGAGTCGGTGGGTGAAGCGGCCCAACAGATTGCCCAAGGCAATGACGACCTGAGCCAACGCACCCAGGAGCAGGCCGCCAGCCTTGAGGAAACCGCCTCATCGATGGAGGAAATGACCTCGACCGTCAAACACAATGCCGACAACGCTTCGCAAGCCAACCAACTGGTTCGTTCCAACCAGGAGAAAGCAGAGCAAGGCGGGGAAGTGGTGCGCCAGGCGGTGGTCGCCATGGGAGAGATCAACACCTCCAGCGCCCGCATCGCCGAGATTGTGAGCATGATCGACGAGATTGCTTTTCAGACCAATCTACTGGCTTTGAATGCAGCGGTTGAAGCGGCCCGAGCAGGTGAACAAGGTCGTGGCTTTGCGGTGGTAGCAACCGAAGTGCGCAACCTAGCCCAGCGCTCGGCCAATGCCGCGCGTGAGATCAAGGGCTTGATCAGCGACAGTGTAGAAAAGGTCAAGGCCGGTACGGGCTTGGTAGATCAATCCGGCAAGGTACTGGTGGAAATTGTCGATGGGGTGAGCAAGGTCTCCGACTTTGTTGCCGAGATTGCTGCGGCCAGTGCAGAGCAGTCCTCAGGAATCGATCAGGTCAACCGGGCGGTGATGCAGATGGATGAGGTGACCCAGCAGAATGCCGCCTTGGTAGAAGAGGCTTCAGCCGCCAGCCAGGCCTTGCAAGAACAGGCTCAGGAATTGCGTCAGCAGATGGCCTTTTTCCGTATTGCCCGTAGCAATGCCAAGGACACCCACCACAAATCGCCATCGGTAGCGGGGAGGTCCCGGGCAGGTATGGCCCGGCCTGCAACTCTGGCGCCTGCAAAAAAACCGTCAGCTCGTCTGGCAACCGCGCCGGCTGAAGCCGGAGATGGCTGGGAAGAGTTCTGAAGATCCATGGACAGAGCAGCATCCCCGGAATCGACACCGGCTACGCGATCAGGCTCCACCGGCTCATCACCGGGGCTGGGTGAAAGGGAATTCAAATTCCTGGCCCAGTTCGTGTACCAACACAGTGGCATCGTCCTCGGTCCACACAAACGCCAATTGGTACAGGGCCGCCTGGGCAAGCGTTTGCGCACGTTGGGACTGGCTGACTGGCGGGCCTATTGTGAATACCTGAATGCGCAGCCTGATGATGAGCTGGATGCTCTGGTTAGCGCCATTAGTACCAATGTGACAGCTTTTTTTCGTGAAGCTCATCATTTCGATTTTCTATCCGGGAAGATATTTCCAGAATCCTTGGCACGACCGACTCGGCAGCTCCGGATCTGGTCGGCAGGCTGTTCCACGGGTGAGGAGCCATATTCGATTGCCATGGTTTTAGCTGAGGCGCTGCAGGGTTTACCGAAGGGCATCAATGCAAAGATCCTGGCCACTGACCTTTCCCCGCAGGCGCTGGCTACCGCTGAGAGTGGGCTGTATCGCCTTGATCGACTTACCGGTATCAGTGAGGAACGGCGGCGGCGCTGGTTTCACCGCGGTACCGGAACACTTGCCGGCATGGCACGAATTCACCCGCAGTTACGCGAACTCATTACTTTCCGGCGTCTCAACTTACTCAAACCCTGGCCCATGCGGGGTCAGTTCGATGCGATCTTCTGTCGCAACGTAGTGATTTATTTCAACAAGGAAACCAAGCAGGATCTATTCCGCCGTTTTGCCGCCTGCTTGCCCGAGGGCCGCCATCTGTTTATTGGCCATTCTGAGTCAATGCATGGTCTCAATGACGATTTTAACTTGATCGGCCGCACCATTTACCAGAAGAAAGTGACATGAATGCCGCCCCGCGCATACCCTTGATTCCCCCGGATCTGCAGGCCATGGCGAACTTTAATCCGCAGCGGCTGAGGCCGGGTTTCGAGCACGTCAATCGTTACTGGGACCCGCATTTGAGTCTGGTAGCCGTAAAAATCCTGCCTGGTGAATACTACGTAACCTGTCAAAGTGAACTAATCGTCACCGTACTAGGTTCGTGTGTGGCGGCTTGCGTTCGTGACCGTGAAACCGGTATTGGTGGCATGAATCACTTCATGTTGCCTGAATCGAATGGTGATGTAGGAGGCTGGTCCGAGGCGGGTACCCGGGCGACACGTTACGGCAGCGATGCTATGGAACATTTGATTAATGAGGTGCTCAAGGCGGGAGGGCGACGTGAACGCTTTGAAGTAAAAATTTTTGGTGGGGCAAGAGTTTTCAGTGATGTAGGCCGGCAAAATATCGAATTTGTACGTCGCTATATCAAGACCGAAGCGCTGCAGTTGACGGCCGAGGATCTGGGTGGTGAATTTCCGCGGCATGTGCGCTATCTGCCTAAAACCGGCAAGGTCCATCAGCGCAAACTACGAAACCTGCACAACACCACCATCGCTGATCGTGAACGCGGTTACCTTAACAAGCTGCGCCAGGAACCCTTACGTGGCGAGATCGAACTATTCTAAGGATGATCATGAAGCCAATTCGTGTATTAATCATTGATGATTCCGCACTGGTCCGCAAGATGATGAGCGAGATGCTGGGGGCTGACCCCGGTATCGAAGTGGTGGCTACAGCTCCCGATCCGATCATCGCCGAGGTGAAAATAAATCAGTTGCACCCCGATGTGCTGACTCTGGATGTTGAAATGCCGCGTATGGATGGGCTGACATTTCTCGAAAAACTCATGAGCGAACAACCCATGCCGGTACTGATGGTCTCGTCGCTGACCGCCCGCGGTGCCGAGGTGACCTTCAAGGCGTTGGAGCTTGGGGCAGTAGATTTCATCAGTAAGCCGGGTTCAGACCTAAGCAGAACTTTCAATCAACAAGCTGAGCACATCATCAGCAAGGTCAAGGCTGCAGCCAGGGCTAGGCCGCGTGCACGTAGCCCCTCGATCAGCAACGTAAAAGTCACCCCCAAATTAAATGCCGATGCAGTCTTGCCCAAGCCGGGATATCTGAAAAATCTTCCTTCTGCCGGACACTTGCTGGCGATTGGTGCTTCGGCGGGGGGTACCGAAGCACTCCGGGTGGTGCTTGAACAGATGCCACCCGATGCTCCACCCATCGTGATTACCCAGCATATTCCGGCTGCCTTCAGTGGCCCCTTTGCCGAGCGCATGAATCGATGTTCAGCCATGCGGGTGTTTGAGGCGCAGGATGCCCAGCCGATTTTGCCTGGACACGCTTATATTGCCCCGGGTGGTAAGCACCTGTTGGTGATGCGTGATGGCGCCCGCTTTGTATGCCGACTTCACGACGGTCCGCCGGTAAGTCGACACAAACCGAGCGTCGATGTGCTGTTTCGATCGGTGGCGGTAAGTGCTGGCGGTCAAGCCATCGGTGCCATTCTTACCGGCATGGGTGATGACGGCGCACAAGGCCTGAAGGAGCTTCGTGACACCGGTTCTCCGACGCTGGCCCAAGATGAGGCCAGCAGTGTGGTCTGGGGTATGCCCGGTGCAGCCTGGAAACTGGGTGCGGCGATGGAGCTGGTACCGATCGAGCGCATGGCCTCCCGGTTGTTGCAGCTTGCTGCGGCGGGTCCGGCTCAAGTCCGGCCAGGTACGGGCCGATGAGTTACTACCAGGAGGAACCCATGCAGCATACGGCACGCAAAGAAGGCTTGATCGGGCTCAGCATCGCCGTGCTGATGCTAATCCTGGCGCTGGCCATGCACACCATGTGGGTAGCAGTGCTGGCAATGGTAGTACAGACCGGGGTCTGGATCGTCTTATGGCATCGGGCGGATCAACGCGGCCAATGGCTTGCTGCCCAGAGCCCTGAATCGGAAGAGCTTTTCGAATTATCTGCGATCGTCGAGGATTTACGCGAAACGCTTGCTGAGGATCTGGGACGGACCGCTGAAGTTTTACATCAGGCGGTCGGGGTGATCCACGATGCGGGCAGCGAAATGCATCAGAGTTTCGAGGGGCTGAGTACCAAAACCGGAAGTCAGCAACGTTTGCTTGGCAATATTCTCCAAGACAAGGATCGTAGCAGTGAACTCAGCGTGAGTAAGTTTACGAGTCGGACTGCTGAGTTGCTCGAGCATTTTGTGAATCTGGTTCTGGAGCTTTCACGCGAAAGTTTGCGCATTGTTTACCATATCGATGAGATGGCGGTCGAGATGGATCAAGTCTTCGATTTGCTCAAGAATGTGGGCACTATTGCCGAAGAAAGTAATCTGCTGGCCTTGAATGCCTCCATTGAGGCGGCACGGGCCGGGAGTGCGGGACGAGGTTTCGCTGTGGTCGCTGATGAGATTCGTAACCTGGCACGCCACTCCAACCAGTTCAATGAGAAAATCGGTGGCCACGTTGAAAGCAGCCGCGAGGCGATGGAGAAAGTGCGCAATTTAGTGGGCCGTCTGGCTTCCCAGGATATGAACGTAGCTCTGGTTGCCAAGGGGGATGTGGATCGAATGACTGGGCGGGTTGCTGAAAATGACCAGCGTATGGGCGAAGTGGCCGACCGGGTTGTGGAACTTAGCCGCGGTCTGGATGGCGACATTGCTACAGCGGTTCGATCCCTGCAATTTGAAGATATTCTCAATCAGATGATCCGCCAGGCCCGCCATGGCTTGCTGGATATCCAGGCGGTACTACGCGATACCCTGGGCGAATTGGAGGCGTTGAGTAACCAGCCTGATCCAATAGACGTACGCCATGGCATCGAGCGCTTGCATGCGGCACTTGCCGCCCAGCGCGAGCGGGCTCATGAACGCAATAAAGGGCCGGCTCGCCAGGTTTCCATGGATGCCGGTGAGATTGAACTGTTTTGAAGCAAGGTTCTGACGATGCTGAAAACCATTCCCAGTGAATTTGATCAACAGCGTGGCATATTGACGTTGCATATGCCCGAGCATTTCGATTTTGAGTTGCACCGAGCCTTTCGCAAGGCTTATCGGCAGGCTCAACCGTTGCCGCGAGCTTACGTTATCGATCTGTCCAGCGTTACCGCCATGGACAGCTCCGCACTAGGCATGTTGCTGTTGCTGCGCGAGCACGCCGGCGGTGAGTCTGCGGACATCCATGTCGTCAACGCATGTAACGAGGTTAGGGGACTGCTGGATGCGGTCGGTTTTGATCGGCTTTTCATGTTGCAGTGAGAAGATCTGCCTAATCGACCCGGTGCTGCGGGAGCACCGCGAACCACGGCGGGGGGAGCATGCCGTTATGACCTGTTCGTCATTTCCGCGCCGACGTGAATCCGGCTCGTAGGATACGGTAAGGTACGAACCGCATCAATCGAGACGATCTCTTCACTACGCTTTGATTTCTGGTGACAGCACTCTGCATCCATGACCGTGGACAAGCAGGCCATTACCCTCTCGTCACTCGCGCGCAGGGGGAAATCCGGTGAAAAAGCTTATGCCCATGGAGTGGGTATTCGTAGTTGTTTGATTGTTGTAGCCGGCATGCTATCTCGCAGCGATAACTGCACGCTGGGTCCCGGGTCACTGCCCGGGATGATGAGCTATTCACTCGGTTACGAACGCGCTGTGTCCGGGACGGAAATTCGTAGGATATGGTGAGGTACGAACCGCATCAATCGAGACTATTTCTTCACCGTACATGGTGCCGACGAGCGGCATGGAATCCGCTGGAGAAGAGTATGACCACCTGGCGGGTATTCTTCAAAACTCTTCCCAGGCATCTTCGTGGCCGGCGAGTGCATACCTTGCCGTGATAGGTTTTGCGGCATGAGTATCGGCGGTTACCGGCACGGTCTCGACTGCATTTGCTCCATGCTGGCCGACAGGCCGACCAGTATCACCGTGGGCATCGTTGTAGCGGAAAAAGGCCATTTGTTTCTGCAATTCCTGGGCCTGTTCTTGCATTGCCTGACTTGCTGCGGCGGCTTCTTCTACCAGGGCCGCATTCTGTTGGGTGACTTCATCCATCTGCATTACCGCATTGTTCACCTGGCTTATGCCGGAAGACTGCTCCTGGCTTGCCGCAGCAATTTCGGCAACGATGTCCGTCACCTTTTTCACACTGTCGACAATCTCGGTCAAGGCTTCGCCGGACTCGTCGACCAGTTTTGTACCGCCTTCAACCTTTTCTGTGCTTTCGTCAATGAGCCTCTTAATATCCTTTGCAGCGACGGCGCTACGCTGGGCCAGATTGCGTACTTCGCTAGCGACCACTGCAAACCCACGGCCCTGATCGCCAGCCCGTGCCGCCTCGACTGCGGCGTTCAAGGCCAACAAATTGGTCTGGAAAGCAATCTCCTGCATCAAGCCCACAATGTCAGCGATCTTGTGGCTTGAAGCACCGATCTCGACCATTGCCAGCACGGCTTGCGTCGCCAGCTCACCACCTCGCACGGCCTGATCGCGAGCCCCTTGTGCAAGTTGATTCGCATGGCTGGCATTTTCTGCGTTCTGCTTCACTGTAGCGGTCATCTCTTCCATCGATGCGGCGGTTTCTTCCAGGCTTGAAGCCTGCTCCTGGGTGCGCTGGCTCAGATCATCGTTGCCCTGGGCGATCTGTTTTGCTGCGGTGCCCATCGACCTGGAATTAACCCGTACCTCGCGTACGGTGCCTGCCAGTTTGGCATCCATGCGTTGCAGTGCATCGAGTAGCTGGCTGGTCTCATCGGTACCGACAACCACGATGTCATTATCGAGATAACCATTGGCAATTTGCCCGGCGACGGTGACTGCCTCCTGAATCGAGCGCGTGATAGCCCGGATAATGAGGTAACCCAGGGTGATGACGGAGATGCCCAATGCAGCAAGTAGAGAAAGAAGCCATACCTGCCTATCCTTGAGCGAAGATGTTTCGCTCAAGAGCAAAGCGGAGGTCCGGTTGAGTGCCGTTCCGTCGATTTTGGATTGCGTGCTCATAGCATGGCTCATCAAGGCAAAATAAGCGGATGCTTTGAATGACAGCGTGGGAGGTGTCAATATATATTTCTGGGTGGCTGCCAAAGCGGCGCGTATCACGGTCGTTGCGGTCGCAAGTTTGTCAGCAAGTATCGATCGCAGCGTTGGGCTGTAGACAAAGGCGCTGTGCAGATTCGAGCGATAGGCGTGGAGGTGGTCATTGGCAGTGATTACTACGGCCATAAGAGCGGAACGGCCATTGGTATCCAAATGTCCCGCCGCTAGCGCACCACTACCTTTGCCCCGCAACTGACCCAATGATTCTGACAGGACAGGGGAATCGTTCAATACGGCAACAAACTCATCATGGACTTCATTGTTTTCAGCGAGGTTCATGTCATAGGTACGCATAATTTGCGTCTTGATGACAGATAAATGCTTAATCAGTGCGGTATGGGCATCGAAACTTTGTTTGCCGGTAAAGTTTGCTTGCGATAGCTTTGCCGTTAGGCTATTCCATTCGCTGCTGACCCGGCTCCAGTTGTTAATGAGGCTCTGGTTGCCAGACTGCTTGAGAATGGCGTGAATCGAAGCCATGGCCGCATTGGCAGCGTTGGTCTTTTCATGCAAACGACTTTTGGCGGAGCTATCCCCGGCAAGTGCCATCGCCGCCAGTCCGCGATGTTGTTGTACAAGGCTCACCACCTTGAACAAGGATTCGATCTGGATGAGACCTGTTTTCTGGTTTTCCACCTTGTCGATGATCTGGCTCGATGCAGTGACATAGAGTGCCAACGGCACAGCAACCATGACCAGGACGATCATGGTAAGTAGAGCAAATTTCTGCCAGAGAAGCATACGGCTGAGTATCTTGGACATCTTTAACCCCTCCTGTGGGTAATGTTAATGTCCTGTCCTGCCTGAGGATTCAAGTGCAGCTTATGATCCAGATCAGGGCAGTTATCGGGCTGCTATTCAGCAGCGCAGATGGTTGCATTCTTGTAAATCGCTTCTTGGTTCATCGACGCCGTGTCGAATAACTTGAGGGGTTCCCTTGAGCAGCCATCGACCACGAGGCTTCTCCTGGCAATACTGCCGAGGTCATCTCAGACGCAAAGTGGCATCACCAGATTTTTATGATGGTTACCGGCTTGCCCATAGCCGTGCTTCACGTGTAAATATTGCGGCAGAAACCAACGGGGCTGCCTCCAGGCAGCCCCCATCGGTACGCTGGACTCCATAAGATTTACCACTCACGCACGCCAACGATCTCTACCTGAAAGCTGGACATACTGGGGCTGAATTGAAACAGTGGCCCAAAATTGAATTTCTTACTTTTTCCGGGTTGGATGTTGCTGGACCCCGCCGGCCAAGCTTGCTCACTCTCAATCACGTTACCCTGGGCATCTTTGGCGATGATACGAACCTGAGCAGCGGCTGGAACATTGCATTGGTTAACAAGATCACCGCTGAGTGAGATGCGCCGGGTGTTGGGATTGGGAACTGAGGCAAAGTTGGTCACGGTAAAATTGCTGGCTGTGCATGCCGCCTGTGCCGCCAGAGGGGCTGCTGCCAACAAAACCGGAAGTAAATAGATAAATCTCATGGAGGCTCCTGAGTGGATGATTCTGAAGCGGTTGATCGCATAGATCGGTAGCTATTTTCGATACTTCTGTTTCGGCGACCTGCCTGGATACTTGAGCGTTGCCAGTAGGTATCTATGGTGCTGGGAGCATTAAAAAATCGCTTGTATGACCGGCTCGCTGCGTTATGTTTTTGCTCACTCTAAGCCTATCTTGTTGATAGAGCAGAGAGATTTGTTCCAGAGTAATTTGTTCTTGCACCACGCTACACAGTCTTTCTGGATGATGCGTTTTGGCTAGTCGGTCACAAAAATGCCCACTCAGCCATATCGTTGCCAAGGAAAAAAAAGGGTCTGCCGTAGCAGACCCGAGGAGGCTGGTCTAATCAGAGGGGATGGGTAACTCTGATATCCAGCATCACAAAAAAGACCATGGCAACAGCCCTGAGAACGGAGGGGATCGTTGGGCATGCAGCCTGCTGGTCTCGACTGGATGAGCATCGAATCGCTCTATAGTTTTGGTTTACATTCGTGTGACAGGCGTGTTGAAGAGCCAGTCGTTATCCTGTATCGGCTACCATCAGGGCAACTTGAGCCGGGCATAATGGGCCCATGACTATGCCGCCCCGACATCCGCTTGCAGCCTTGGGCCTACCCGTGGGCTTGGTAGTAGCAAATAATCGATTGTTGGCCCGGGTGGCGGTACAGCATCGCGCGGGCTATGTGTTGCATGACGGTCGTTGTACCTACAAGGCCCAACCCGCACCAGAATTCTTATGCCATGGATTGGATCCTTTGCAGCGTCCGCTGGTGGGGGATTTTGTCGAGGTCGAAGCCGGTTCGCCACCACATATCGTGCGGGTCTTGCCGCGGCGCACGTTATTGGTACGGGCTGCAGCGGGGGAGACCTATGCACGACAGGCCATGGTGGCCAATGTCGATAGCGCATTGGTGTTGATGGGCATGGACGGTGACTACAACCCGCGACGGGTACGCCGTTACCTGGCTTTGATCGAAGGTTCAGGGGTGCAGCCCCTGGTGATTCTGACCAAGGCAGATCAGGTGAGCGATGCGGAGCAGCGGCGCAAGGCTCTAAGTGAGGCCTTGGCAGGGGAGGTGCCGGTGTATGCGATCAATACCAAGGATCCTGCGGTGGGCCAAATTCTGGCGCAATGGTTGTTGCCAGGGCAGACCCTGGTTCTGGTCGGCTCCTCGGGGGCCGGAAAATCCACCTTGACCAATACCCTGTTGGGGTCGTTGCAGCAAAGTACCGGTGAGGTACGCGCTCGCGATAGCCGTGGCCGACATATCACCACAGCCCGGGCTTTGTTGGCTTTGCCCGGCGGAGCGTGCCTGATCGATACCCCCGGGATGCGCGAGCTGAAGTTGACCGGAGCAGAGAATCTGGCCCAGTTTGGAGATATTGAGGCTCTGGCGGCGCATTGTCGGTTTGCCGATTGCAGGCATGTCAGCGAACCGGGGTGTGCGGTGCAAGCTGCTTTGTGCAATGGTAAGTTGGATACAACCCGCTGGCGGGACTATCGTAAGCTGACGCTGGAACGTGAACAGCAGGCCGCCCAGTTTGAGAAAACCTTGCGGCGCAAGAATCGCAAGCCGGCAGGTAGGCGGCGTCGAGACCGCCAGTAACGAGAACACTGATGACTGGGCTTGATCCAGTCTGTGAACCAAACTGTTTTATGAGCAGACAGTCAGGTGGTACCACCCCGCTACAGCTGCGCTTGCTACAATCATCCATTCGACTGGCTCCGAATCCGGAGCGGAGTAGCTCATGTCAAGTTCTGATGAACTCAAGCAGATGGCCCTCGACTATCATCGTATGCAACCGCCTGGCAAGATTCAGGTGGTTCCAACCAAGCCTATGCTGACCCAGCGTGATCTGGCCCTGGCTTATTCCCCCGGTGTTGCAGCGGCCAGCGAGGCCATTGTGGCCGATCCGGCTACTGTCGCCGAACTTACCGCCCGGGCCAATCTGGTAGGGGTGATCAGCAATGGCACGGCAGTACTGGGTCTCGGTGCGATCGGCCCGCTTGCGGCCAAACCAGTGATGGAAGGCAAGGCCGCACTGTTCCGGAAGTTTGCCGGCATTGATGTTTTCGACATTGAGGTGGATGAGCGCGATCCTGACAAGTTGGTGGACATCATTGCCAGTCTGGAGCCGAGTTTTGGAGCGATCAATCTTGAGGATATCAAGGCGCCTGAGTGTTTCATCGTCGAGCGCAAGTTGTGTGAGCGCATGCATATTCCGGTTTTCCACGATGATCAACACGGCACCGCTATCATCGTTGGTGCCGCCGTCATCAATGCACTCAAGGTGGTCGACAAGGATATTGCCAAGGTGCGTATTGCTGCCTCCGGGGCCGGAGCGGCTGGGATCTCCTGCCTGGATATGTTGGTTCGTCTCGGTGCAAAACCGGAAAATATTCTGGTCAGCGACAAGGATGGGGTGTTGTACCAGGGCCGGGCCGGTCTGGGCCCGCAGGCACAGCGTTATGCACGAGATACTACGGCCCGTATTCTGGCTGACATCGTTCGTGATGCCGATGTGTTTCTCGGAGTCTCGGCAGGTGGGGTACTTAAGCCTGACATGGTAAAGACCATGGCGGCCCGGCCCATAATCCTGGCTCTAGCCAACCCGACACCGGAAATTCTTCCAGAGGAGGCTCTCCAGGTTCGTTCTGACTGTGTGATCGCAACGGGTCGTTCAGATTATCCGAATCAAGTCAACAACGCCTTGTGCTTCCCCTATATCTTTCGTGGGGCATTGGATGTGGGCGCCACTACGATCAATGAGGCCATGACCCTGGCCTGTGTCGAGGCCATTGCCGGATTGGCCCGTCGTGAGGTTAGCGATGTAGCCATTCGTGCCTACGGTGGGCAGGCGCCCCACTTCGGCGCGGAGTATCTGATCCCCAAACCGTTTGACCCGCGCCTACTGGTAGAGGTAGCGCCGGCCGTAGCAGAGGCGGCGATGAGTTCTGGTGTGGCCACACGGCCGCTCGAGGATATACCCGCCTATCATGAAAGGCTGAGCAATTTCGTGTTCCGCACTGGATTGATGATGAAGCCGGTGTTCGAGCGCGCCAAAGCGGACCCCAAGCGGGTGGTGTATGCCGAGGGAGAGGAGGACACGGCTTTGCGGGCCGTGCAGACGGTCGTGGATGAGGGGCTGGCCCGGCCAATCCTGATCGGTCGGCCGGACGTGATCAAGCAACGTATCGAGAAAATCGGCTTGCGGCTGCAGGCCGGCCGTGATTTCGAACTGGTTAACTTGTATTCCGATCCGCGCTTTACCGAATACTGGCGTCAATACCACTCACTGATGGAACGTCATGGGGTAACCCCGGATCTGGCCAAAATGATGGTGCGTTCCCGTCCGGGCGTGATCGCTGCCTTGATGCTCGAGCGCGGTGAAGCCGATGCGATGATTTGTGGTCTGGTCGGACGCTACCAGCACAAGCTTGCGCATGTACTTAATGTGATTGGCTATGAGCCAGGCGTGAGCCATGTTGCGGCGATGTCAGTGGTGGTGCATGGCAAGGGTGTCCATTTCTTTCTCGACACCTATGTAGAAGAAGACCCCGATGCCATGCAGATTGCAGAAGCAACTCTGCTGGCTGCAGCACGGCTGAAATTATTCGGCATCGTTCCCAAGGTGGCGCTATTGGCCGGTTCCAATTTTGGCAGCCGCAACACTCGGGGTGCCGGTAAGATGCGTGAGGCTCTGGCGCTTATCCGCAAGGCGGCTCCCGAGCTTGAAGTAGAGGGGGAAATGCAGGCGGATGCTGCAGTAGTACCGGAAATTCGTGAACATTTGTTCCCCAATGCAAATTTTTCCGAACCTGCGAACTTGTTGGTCTTCCCGGATCTGGATTCGGCCAATATCAGTTTCAACTTGGTCCGCAGTTTGACTGATGGGGTAGTCATTGGGCCGATTCTGATGGGCGCGGCTAAGCCGGTACATATTCTTACCCCCTCGGCTACGGTACGTCGGCTGGTCAACATGACGGCTATCGCCTGTGTAGATGCGCAAATCCATGCGCTGACAGTAACCGAATGATCCGGCTTGCACTGCATGGCTCTTGGGCCACAGCAGGCCAGGGGATACACTTGATTTCTCGCCAGGCGGAACTCCGGTTCGGCCTGCATCTATGCTTAGTCAATGCCCTTGGGCGTTGTGGAGGGTTTTAGAGTATGGAGCAAATTACCGACATGATTCATCAGGACCCCGATCCTGTAGAGACCGGCGAATGGATCGATTCCATTAAGGCCGTTATCCAGAACGAGGGTACCCAGCGGGCCCATTTTCTACTCGATAAGGTGGCCGGTGCGGCGCAAGGTGGAGGGGTTCGGGTACCCTTTGATCCCACCACGGAATACATCAATACCATTGCTCCTGAGCAGCAGGCCAAGAGCCCGGGCGATGCCTCGCTGGAATGGCGTATCCGTTCGATTATTCGCTGGAATGCTATGGCGATGGTGATACGTGCCAATCGTAAGCCCGGTGCGTTGGGCGGACATATCGCCAGCTTTGCTTCCAGTGCCACACTCTATGATGTGGGTTTCAATCACTTTTGGCGAGCGCAGAGTGAAGACTATCCGGGTGACCTGGTGATGTTTCAGGGCCACTCCAGTCCGGGTATCTATGCGCGGGCCTTTCTGGAGGGGCGGATCAGCGAACCTGAACTGGATCGTTTCCGGACCGAGGTCGGTGGTGGAGGCCTGTCCTCGTATCCACACCCCTGGCTCATGCCGAACTTCTGGCAGGTGCCAACGGTATCTATGGGTCTGGGTCCGATTCAGGCCATTTACCAAGCGCAATTCCAGAAGTATCTCGAACATCGCGGGCTGCTACCGAAGACCCAACGTAAGATCTGGTGCTTCCTTGGTGATGGGGAAACGGATGAACCCGAAGCCTTGGGTGCCATTGGTCTGGCCGGACGTGAAAAGCTGGACAATCTGATTTTTGTCATTAACTGCAATTTGCAGCGGCTGGATGGACCGGTTCGTGGTAATGGCAAAATCATTCAGGAGCTGGAAGGCCATTTCCGTGGTGCTGGCTGGAACACCATCAAGCTGGTTTGGGGTAGCTACTGGGATCCGCTGCTGGCTGCAGACCACGAGGGGGTTCTACGTCGGCTGATGATGGAAACCGTCGATGGCGAGT
Organism: Mizugakiibacter sp.; assembly: GCA_003233305.1. Taxonomy (GTDB): domain Bacteria; phylum Pseudomonadota; class Gammaproteobacteria; order Xanthomonadales; family Rhodanobacteraceae; genus Metallibacterium. Next base: position 3,526 of record QILI01000092.1, on the reverse strand, counting down.
ATCAGGCCTGCAAGGCCTTTGGTGGGGCCTATACCCGCGAGCATTTCTTTGGCAAATATCCCCAGACCCGAGCCATGGTGGCCAATTTTTCTGACGAAGATGTCTGGCGACTCAATCGGGGCGGTCATGATCCGCACAAGGTCTATGCGGCCTACCATGCGGCGGTACACACCGAGGGGATGCCGACAGTGATCCTGGCCAAGACGGTCAAGGGCTATGGCATGGGGCATTCTGGAGAAAGCCAGAACATTACCCATCAACAGAAAAAAATGCCTACCGATTCGATCAGGGAATTCCGCGACCGTTTCAATATCCCGGTTGCCGACGATAAGCTCGAAGAGGTGCCTTATTACCACCCTGGCAAGGATTCTGAAGAGGTTCAATATTTGTTGGAACGGCGTCGTCAGCTCGGTGGTTTCTTACCCCAGCGTCGTCGCCAGAGTGTTTCGATAGCCGCTCCCAAACCTGAGGCCTTCGCACAAATCATGAAAGGCTCGGGGGAGCGCGAAATTTCGACCACCATGGCCTTGGTGCGCGGGTTGAACCTGCTGCTGCGCGACAAGGAAATCGGCCCGCGTATCGTACCGATCGTGGCTGATGAAGCCCGTACTTTTGGGATGGAGGGGATGTTTCGACAGATCGGCATCTATGCCCCGTTTGGCCAAAAGTATCGGCCCCAGGATGCCGATCAATTGATGTACTACCGCGAGGATATCCGTGGTCAGGTGTTGCAAGAAGGTATTAGTGAAGCCGGTGGTATGGCAGCGTGGATGGCGGCAGCGTCCAGCTATTCCCACCAGAACGTACCGATGTTGCCGGTGTTCATCTATTACTCCATGTTTGGTTTTCAGCGCTTCGGTGACCTGGCTTGGGCGGCCGGTGACATGCGTTGTCGTGGCTTCCTGATTGGTGGTACGGCCGGGCGAACGACTCTTAATGGCGAAGGTTTGCAGCATGAAGATGGGCAAAGCCATCTGCTGGCCTCGGCTATTTCCAACTGCCATGCCTACGATCCGACCTTCAGCTACGAAGTGGCCGTCATTTTTCGTGATGGAGTACGCCGCATGCTCGAAGAGCAGGAGGATGCCTGGTGGTATCTGACGGTGATGAACGAAAACTATACTCATCCGGAGATGCCCCAGGGTGCCGAGGAAGGCATCATCAAGGGCATGTATCTGTTCCGTGATGCCGGTAAGGTCAAAAAAGGTACCCCCCGCGTACAACTGCTGGGTTCAGGAACTGTCCTGCGTGAGGTCATCGCTGCGGCCGCGCTGCTTGAGAACGAGTTTGGAATCAAGGCGGATATCTGGAGTTGCCCAAGCTTTACCGAGCTGGCCCGTGACGGCCAGGATTGTGTACGCTGGAACCGGCTACATCCTCTGGAGAAGCCACGGGTAGCGTATATCAGCGGATTGCTTGAATCACAGCAAGGTCCCATCGTTGTTGCCACCGATTATGTACGCGCTTTCGCCGACCAGATCCGTGGATTTATACCTAAGAACCGAGGTTATGCTGTACTGGGTACCGATGGTTTTGGTCGTAGCGACACACGTGAACAGCTACGGGATTTCTTCGAGGTCGATCGACGCTGGATCGCCCATGCGGCGCTGGCCGAACTGGCCGTCGCCGGCCAAGTCAATGCCGAAGACGTGCAGCGTGCCATCAAGACCTGGAAGCTGGATGCCGACAAGCCTAATCCCCGGATTCTGTGAGATGAGCACATTGCCAGCGCTCCCGGTGAGACGAGTACGCAGCCGCTGGGGGTATGGCATTCGCCTGGCGCTGCTGCTTCTAGTTGTTGCAACGTTGGCAGCCTGTACCTCCCAGGCCGATCGGGCCGCCCAGCAACGGCAACGTGTCGCCCAGGCGGTTGCCGTACGTAATGCGCAGGCGGCGCAGAAATTATCCATCTACAGAGACTTACTGCATCGGGATTCGGCGCAATTGGCGCTCCCCATTGGCGAGGAGATCCTGGCCCGCTATGCCGGTACGCCCGCCGCAATTGCGGTAGCGAAAACTCTGCCCAAGGTCAAAGCCAGAGCCAATGCTGAGGCCCAGTTACGTAGTATGCAGGCCTTGTGGAGCTACCAGAGTGCCCGGCAATCCGGGGCGGTGCAGTACACCGCAGCTATTTATAACAGTACGAAAACTGGCTTGCCAGGCAAGGTTCGCCTGGTCTTGCGCCGGCATGCCAAGTGGGGGCAAAGCGTGTATCTGTTCGGAACCGCACCGGGGTTTCGGTGCCAGGGCTTGTGCCGGATACGGATCCGCTTCGATGCACGACCGTGGCAAAGCTGGGCCGCTTATCTCCCTCATGGCAGTGAACCGGCCATTTTTATCAAGGATGACAAGCGTTTCATACGGGATCTTAAAAAGTCTAAAATTATCCTGATCAAGGCGGCTTTCAAGGGCAAGGCTCGGCGAATCTTGCGTTACCCGGTGGGGGGCTTCATTACCGCCGATTTCCCACAATTGCCGCATTCTGCCAGCCGCTGAGATGCTGAGTGTGAGTGGTCGCACCAGTCCAAGGTAGCCGCTGTCTGGTGAAGTTAAGTGCTGGCAGCCTGAAATGGGTATTTTCGTTATCGCCAGGACCGAGCGGTTTGTAGGCGTGTTGCGCCGACAATGATTACCCCCATACCATTGCCCATGCAAAAAAAGATACGGCTGGCTTGGTTTTCATCCCGTTATCCCGTGTGGATTCGACCTGGAGAACACGATGTCCTTGGTAGCCCCCTTACCCAGTGATGCTGATGCGGAAGTCGCCGAATTAGCCCGGTTTTTTAATGAGACTCTGGGCTTCTGCCCGAACAGCGTGCTAACCATGCAGCATAGGCCGGCTATTGCCCGGGCCTTTATCCAGTTGAACAAGGCGGTGATGGATAACCAGGCTCGGCTGGATAGTGCGCTGAAGCGCCTGATCGGGTTTGTAGCCAGTCAGGCGGCTGGCTGCCGGTATTGCCAGGCGCATACCATCCGCGCTGCTGAGCGTTATGGTGCTGAGGTGGAAAAGCTTGAGCATGTTTGGGAATACCGTACGCATCCGGCATTCAATGAGGCCGAGCGGGCTGCGCTGGACTTTGCTCTGGCTGCATCGACCATTCCCAACAGTGTTGAAGCTGGGATTGCCGAGAGGCTGCATCAGTATTGGGACGATGGCGAGATCGTGGAGATGTTGGGGGTGATTGCCCTGTTCGGTTTTCTCAACCGCTGGAATGACAGCATGGGCACGACCCTGGAGGATGAAGCTGAGGCATCGGGGAACAAGTGGTTATCCGCGACCGGTTGGAATCGCGGCAAGCACACTTGATACGGGCTGTCATCCCGGGCGTAGACCCGGGATCCAGCCTGCAGTTGCTGATACGAGAAAACGGCTGGACGACGTCACTCACAAGACCTTGACATTATTCACCCGCAGCGGTTTCCACGCCGCTAGGCACCATGCGCAGTAAAGAAGTAGCCTCACTTGATGCGGTTCGTACCTCAGCACATCCTGATATGGGTTGACCTGTCAACTATGGGTCCT
>QILI01000059.1 GCA_003233305.1 Mizugakiibacter sp. | reverse complement strand
CAAAAGCCTGGGCCTTGAGATAACGGATGCAGTCGTGCAGCACCTCGCTGGTCGCGGCGTGCTGCCGCCGGGTCGCCATGGAACGCATGTACACCCGCTTCGAGCGCAGCGAATTCATGCGGATGCGATCTCCCAGCAAGGCCCCGCCGCTACGCCGCCGGGTTGGATCGACCGCCAGCACAGCAATCCGCATCTGCGGAAAGGCGTGCAAAAAACGCAGCAGCAGTTCGTCCACCACCGAGGACTTGCCGGCGCCGCCGGTTCCGGTCAGACCCAGCACCGGGGTCTTCTTGCCGGCCAGATCCCAGGTTTTGCGCAGTTGGGCGAGGCGGACTTCATCCATCTGCATGCTCTCAAGCATCGACAGCGCCTGGCCGATCACGTTCTCAGCATCGGTATCGACCTCAGTCGACAACTCGGCAGCAGGACGCTGCCGCCGGTCCGCCGCTTCATGGGCACGCCGGATCAGATCCTCGATCATCGCCGTGAGGCCCATGTGCATGCCGTCGTTGGGGTGATAGATGCGCTCCACCCCATAGTCCTGCAATTCAGCAATTTCATCCGGGGTAATGGTGCCGCCGCCACCGCCGAAGATGCGCACGTGCCCGGCCCCGCGCTCGCGCAGCATGTCAACCATGTACTTGAAGTATTCCATGTGCCCGCCCTGGTAGGACGAGAGGGCAATGGCATCGGCATCTTCCTGCAACGCCGCACGTACTACATCCTCGACCGAACGGTTATGGCCGAGATGAATCACCTCGGCTCCCTGGCTCTGAATGATGCGCCGCATGATGTTGATGGCAACATCGTGGCCATCGAACAGGCTGGCCGCCGTCACAAAGCGCAGCGGCGAGCGTTCAACCTCGATCCGAGGCTCGGCAATCTGCTTGGCTGGGGTGCTCATGAAACCTCCACGGAACCACTCCGTAGCAATATTCAATTCTAGCGCACCGGCAAGAGGGCAACATTCAACACGGCTTGCGGGTCGCTACGCTGCAGCTACGTTCAGGGCATACGGGCCCTCGTACGACACCGGTTGCAACGGAACGGCCCCGAAATGGCGGGAGAGATCCTTTGACTGCGGATCTGCCACACCATGGGAATCGCTTTGTATCACGCGCTTAGCGCCTTACCCATTGCGAACACGACCCAAGATTTTTTCTGCCGAGGTAATCTTTTCCCCACCAATAATTGCTTGATTTGACAATGACTAAAGGCTAACAAAGCTCTTGTCCAGGTCACGGCGAAATAGACATGTTACAGATGAAACTGTCTCTTCCGACGGCAACTCGCTACAATGCGCGGCGCACGGGACGGCCCCGATCGGGCATCTCTTTCCGCGGGACATCGTGCCTTGAGGCAAGTTGTCCATCCCTGGTCTCGTGTGTGCTCCTTGTGGGCGCATCACACTCAGGCTGTATTTCTCAGGAGTCAGCTGCACAATGATTTTTGAAACCTTAGCTACCTCGGGCCACGAGGAAGTGGTCTTCTGCCACAACAAAGATGTCGGGCTGAAGGCCATCATCGCCATCCACAACAGCGTACTTGGACCCGCCTTGGGCGGCTTACGCATGTGGCCATACAAAACCGAACAGGAAGCCCTGAACGACGTGCTGCGTCTGTCACGCGGCATGACCTTCAAGAATGCTGTGGCCGGTCTGAACCTCGGCGGCGGCAAGGCGGTCATCATCGGTGACCCCGCCAAAGACAAATCCGAAGCACTGTTCCGTACCTTTGGCCGGTTCATCAACTCGCTCAACGGCCGCTACATCACTGCCGAAGATGTGGGTATCGACGTCAATGACATGGAATATGTGTTCCGTGAAACTGAATTTGTCACCGGCGTTCATCAGGTCCATGGGGGCTCCGGCGACCCCTCACCGTTCACTGCTTATGGCGCACTGCAAGGTCTGATGGCCTCGCTTTCGCATAAATTCGGCAACGAAGAAGTGGGCAACTATTCCTATTCCGTGCAGGGCCTTGGCCATGTCGGGATGGAATTTGTCAAGCTACTACGTGAACAGGGTGCCAAGGTGTTTGTCACCGATATCAACCAGGAAGCGGTTGACCGGGCCGTCAACGAACACGGCTGCGAAGCGGTGGCGTTGGATGATATCTACGATGTCGATGCCGATGTCTACAGCCCCTGTGCTCTGGGTGGCACCGTCAACGAACAGACTCTGCCACGTCTGAAATGCAAGGTGATTTGTGGCGCTGCCAACAACCAGCTGGCTACCGATGCGATCGGTGACGAGCTGGCTGGACGCGGCATTCTGTACGCCCCCGATTACGCGGTGAACTCCGGTGGAGTGATGAACGTGTCGCTGGAGATCGACGGCTACAACCGTGAGCGGGCTATGCGCATGATGCGGACCATTTATTACAACCTGGGCCGCATTTTCAAAATTGCCGATCAGGATGGTATCCCCACCTATAAGGCTGCCGATCGCATGGCTGAAGAACGGATCGCCATCATCGGCCGTACCAAACTGCCCACCATGGGCCAGGGAACCCGGTTCCTCGGTCGCTTGCGCGGTCAGTAAAGCCCGGCGTACGACCGGCAACGGGAGCTGTATCATCATCGCGGACAAGTTTGTCCAGGGTTGTGATCAGCTCTCGTATCTTCCTGCCAGCTGGAGCCCATCCAGCTCGTCTGTTGCCAATTCAGGACCCAGCCATGCAACCCTTCCAACTCGGTGAACAGCTTGATCTGATGCGCGACAGCGTACGCGCCTTCGCCGACCAGGAAATTGCCCCACGGGCTGATCTGATTGATCGCGAAAACACCTTTCCCGATGACCTTTGGAAAAAATTTGGTGACCTGGGTCTGCTCGGCATCACGGTGAGTGAGGAATATGGCGGTTCGGGCATGGGCTACATGGCCCACCTGCTTGCCATGGAAGAAATTTCCCGGGCTTCCGGAGCGGTGGGTTTGTCCTACGGGGCGCACTCCAACCTGTGCGTCAATAACCTGTTTCACAATGGCACTGAGGCCCAGAAGCAGCGCTATCTACCCAAACTCTGCTCCGGTGAGTACGTTGGCGCATTGGCCATGAGCGAACCCGGATCGGGTTCTGATGTGGTCGGTTCGATGACCTGTCATGCCGAGAGCCGGGGTGATCGATGGATCGCCAACGGCTCCAAGATGTGGATCACCAATGGTCCGGATGCTAACGTACTGCTTGTTTACATGCGCACCGCGCCGCGAGCAGCCGGTAGTCGCTGCATGACGGCCTTTATTGTCGAAAAAGGCATGACGGGCTTTCACACCGCACAGAAACTGGACAAACTGGGCATGCGCGGCTCCAACACCTGCGAATTGGTGTTTGCAGATTGTGAAATCCCCGACCACAACCGGGTCGGAGAAGTCAACGAAGGCGTACGGGTCCTGATGAGTGGTCTGGATACCGAGCGGCTGGTACTTTCCGGTGGCCCGATCGGCCTGATGCAGGCGGCCCTCGATATCGCCCTGCCCTATATACGGGAGCGCAAGCAGTTCAACGCACCTATCGGCACTTTCGAGATCATGCAAGCCAAAATCGCCGATATGTACACTGCGCTGCAGTCTTCACGCGGATTTGCCTATTTGGTGGCACAACAGTTCGATCAGAACGTAAAATCACGCATCGACCCCGCCGCGAGTTTGCTCAATGCTTCGCGAAATGCGGTGCAGGTAGCCCTGGAAGCGATTCAGTGCCTGGGAGGCAATGGCTACATCAACGACTACCCCACCGGTCGACTGCTGCGCGATGCCAAACTCTACGATATTGGTGCCGGCACCAACGAGATCCGGCGCATGCTCATTGGTCGCGAACTATTTCACGGCAACGCTTGAACGCGTAATTCCGCCTACCCGTAGATTGACTCGGTTCAAGCTAACACCGGATATTTGCGGCAACGCAACACGAGCAGGATAATCAACCGCTACCCTGCCGCTCTATGCGGCTGTTAATTGGAGAATGCCCATGTCTGATGCCATCGTCATTGCCGCTGCCCAACGCACCCCAATCGGCTCCTTCCTCGGTCAGTTTACCGGGGTGCCTACGCCTACCCTGGGTGCCACAGCAATTCGTGCAGCCCTGGTCCAGGCCGGGCTGCAAGGCACCGAAATCTCTGAGGTCTTTATGGGCTGCGTGCTGCCCGCCAACCTTGGTCAGGCACCCGCCCGCCAGGCTTCGCTGGGAGCCGGCATTCCTGTTGCAGCCGGTTGCACCACCATCAACAAGGTCTGTGGCTCGGGGATGAAAGCCATCATGCTGGGCCACGATCTGATCAAGGCCGGCTCAGCGGATATCGTCGTAGCCGGAGGGATGGAGTCGATGAGTAATGCCCCGCACATGCTGGCCGTGCGCCGTGGTATCCGTTACGGCAACGGCGAGCTGGTCGATCACATGGCCTGGGACGGCTTAACCAACCCCTATGATGGCAAGGCCATGGGGCTATTCGGGGAACTCTGTGCCGACAAGTACCACTTTACTCGTGAGGCCCAAGACGCTTTTTCCATCACTTCAGTCGAACGGGCTCTGGCTGCGCAACAGGACGGCAGTTTCAAAGACGAAATTGTTCCGGTCACCGTGCCAACCCGTAAGGGTGAGGTCCAGTACAGCCAGGACGAACAACCGGGTCGCAGTGATACCAGCAAGATTCCCAAGCTACGCCCGGCCTTTCGTAAAGAAAACGGGACCATCACTGCAGCCAGTGCCTCCAGTATTTCCGATGGGGCTGCCGCGCTGGTTCTGATCCACGAAAGTGATGCCAAAGCCCGGGGGCTGCAGCCATTGGCACGTATCGTCGCCCACACCACGCACTCGCAAGAGCCGGAATGGTTTACTACCGCACCGGTCGGGGCAATCCGTAAACTGCTGGATAAAACCGGCTGGAACATCGCCGACATCGACCTGTTCGAGATCAACGAGGCGTTTGCTGTAGTGGCCATGGCCGCAATGCAGGAATTGGCCATTCCCCACGATAAAGTCAATGTGCATGGTGGGGCCTGTGCACTGGGCCACCCCATCGGCGCGAGCGGTGCCCGCATCGTGGTGACCTTGTTGAATGCCATGCGCCAGCGCGGTGCTAAGAAGGGTATTGCTGCACTGTGTATCGGCGGGGGTGAAGCAACCGCCCTGGCCCTGGAATGCCCCTGATCAAGCATTCCTCTAGCCCTTCACCTAGAGGACGTTAAGAAACTAAAAAGTATCGGGATAAATAACTACTGGCACAAATCCTCAAGAAGCGATCTAATAGGCTGCCACTTTACTGGCAAACACGGCTTTCAGGAGAGAACAACGATGAAGTTAACACGCATTTTAATCGCCGCTTCACTGGTCGCCCTGCTGGCGGCATGCAGCCAAAGCGGACCCGCCAACAAGACTGCTGCACCGACCCCCGCCCCCGCTGCTACAACGGCACCGGCCGCGCCAGCACCGGCTGCAACCAGCACCGCTGCCGCGCCGGCAACCAGCAGCACCACTGCTCCAGCTTCGGCCAGCACAGCCGCCCCTAAACCGGCAGCCGCGAAGCCCGCTGAAGGTGCCAAGAAAGGCTGAGTCCTTACTCAGTGGGTACGTGATCGGGAACCGGCCGTGTTGCGGCCGGTTCTTTTTTTGCCCGGCGTATTGGCATAACCCGGCACCTGTGATCTGATGGTGTTTTGAGTCGCTAACATTTGCCATGCCCGCCCTGCCCACCTATATCGATCCAAAGTCCACAGCATTTCGTGCCAACGTCGAATACCAGCGCCAACTACTGGCTGACCTGCACCAGCAATATCAGCGTATCGCCCAAGGCGGCGGCACCCAAGCTATGGAAAAGCACATCGCCCGCGGCAAACTGCCGGTACGCGAACGTATTCGCACCTTGCTTGACCCCGGGGCTCCTTTTCTCGAATTCTCGACTCTGGCCGCCTTTGGCATGTACGACGATGCCGCTCCCGCTGCCGGCCTGATCACCGGTATCGGCCGGGTCAGTGACCGCGAAGTAGTCATCATCGCCAACGACGCCACGGTCAAGGGTGGCACCTATTTTCCGATCACCGTAAAAAAACATCTGCGGGCTCAGGAGATCGCCCTGGAAAACCGCTTGCCGTGCATCTATCTGGTCGATTCCGGCGGCGCCTTCCTACCCCTGCAGGATGAAGTGTTCCCGGATCGTGAGCATTTTGGGCGGATCTTCTACAATCAGGCCCGACTGTCCGCGCTCGGCATCGCGCAAATTGCCGTGGTCATGGGATCCTGCACCGCCGGCGGCGCCTATGTACCGGCAATGAGCGACGAGACCATCATCGTACGCGAACAAGGCACCATCTTTCTTGGCGGCCCACCGCTGGTGAAAGCCGCTACCGGTGAAGTGGTCGATGCAGAAAGTCTTGGTGGCGCGGAAGTACATACCAGCACTTCGGGCGTTGCGGATCATTTTGCCGAAAACGATCAGCATGCCCTGGCCATTGCCCGGGAGATCGTCCGCCATCTCAATCGTCCCGCGACCCCCCGCCCACCCCAGTCGCCTGAGGAGCCGCTGTACCCGGCCGAGGATATCTTTGGCATCGTGCCTAAGGACACTCGCCAGCCCTTCGATATCCGCGAGATTATCGCCCGTATCGTCGATGGCTCGGAGTTTCATGAATTCAAAGCTCGCTATGGCAAGACCCTGGTCTGTGGCTTCGCCCATCTGTGGGGCTATCCGGTAGGGATCATTGCCAATAACGGCATCCTGTTTTCAGAATCTGCACTGAAAGGCACGCATTTCATCGAGTTGTGCAACCAACGTGGTGTGCCCCTGGTATTCCTGCAGAACATCACCGGTTTCATGGTCGGGAAGAAATATGAGAATGCCGGCATCGCCCGCGATGGGGCCAAGATGGTCACGGCCGTGGCCTGCTCCAGCGTGCCTAAATTCACCGTCATTATTGGCGGCAGTTTCGGAGCCGGCAACTATGCCATGTGTGGACGCGCCTACGGCGGACGCCTGCTGTGGATGTGGCCGAATGCGCAGATCAGCGTCATGGGTGGTGAGCAGGCTGCCAGCGTTCTGGCGACGGTACGTCGCGACGGTCTCGAAGCCCGTGGCAAAGTTTGGAGCGAGGCCGATGAAGCGGCCTTCAAGGCGCCAATCCTCGAGCAGTATCGGCGCCAGGGGAATCCTTATTACGCCAGCGCCCGGCTCTGGGACGATGGGGTAATCGACCCCACTGATACCCGCCGGGTGCTAGGCATGGCCATCAGTGCCTCGCTCAATGCCCCTATCGAGGCCACCCATTACGGTGTATTCCGGATGTAAACACCGCTCAGAAAAACTCGTATTCAAGCTCGAAACGCAAGGTCCGGTCAGCGACACCGCCGGTAGTGCCAAACAGCAATGCCGCGTTATAGCGAAAACCCCGGCCGCCACCCAGTGAGGCCCGGCCGAAGAAAGCCGGACCGAGCATCGAGGACTTGTTGTACAGGTTTCCGAAATGGCCGATTGAGCCAAAGCCCTGCATCCCTGGCCGAAACAAGGCATTGCGGGTATGCCAGATCCACTGCCAGGCATATTTGAACTCGGTGCTACCCGGTCCCGGTGCCGCTGAGGGGGTCTTCGAGCCCAACACTCGCTTGAACAGCAGATTCAGGTTGAACTGGGAACGGCCCCATTCTTTCTGCAACATCGGGCCGATTACGATCTCGTTCTTGCCCTCCTCACGATCGTGCGCTATCTCAGCGAATACCCCAACATCCATCCAGTGCTCACCGATTTCGGTCAACTGAAAGACGTTTTCCCACTCGAATTCACTAATCACCGACCCGCCCCCTGGCGTGCGCACATAACTGACGGCAAACTCAGAGAACCAGCGTGGCAGCAGGCCATAACCGACGGCCGCCACGTACTGCTGGGCGTGGTTAGCCGAAGCATCGGGCCAGTCCAACACCCCACCGCGCAACTCCAGTTCCCACTCTTTCCAGGTCACAGTCGGCATGTAGAACTTGCTGGCCGGCCCGGCCTCGACCCGAGGCGCCGCCAGCAAGCCCAGCGTTACGATCGATGCCAACAGTACGATGCGCAGTGCCATGCGAGAGCGTTCAAACAACATGAAATGATCCCCTTTAGGAATATTCGAAACAAAAGCTTGTACCGGGAACCGGTCACCACCGGCACCAAAAAATCGATAATGTGGCCGTACCTGTCCGGCCGAATATAGGGCCTGCTCAGTCCTGCAGCACCGCCCCCTCAGCAGATGACGTGGCCGGGACAGCGAGCAGACGCGGCCGGCTCATCCACCTCATGCCCACCACCAGCACCATTACGGTGAAACCCCAGGCCAACAACTGGACTCCCGCAGGTCGGTCGGTATAGCCGACCAGAATATGCAGGGTTTGTCCTGACAAAGAGCGTTCGGAAAGCAATGCCGAGCTGTTCCAGAGCTGGTTGCCGAATGCCGGCAGCCAATCAGCCTGAAGCAGATAACCTGCCGCCGTGGCAGCCAGACCTCCCGCCAGAATGACCAGCATCCAATTGGTGACAGCAAAGAAATGGCGCATCGGAATGCGCAGCAAACCGAAGTACATCAGCATGCCAACCGCCGCCCCGCCGGCCAAACCGAGCCCCAAACCCAACCAGACATTGTTAGCACCTCCGGCCATCAAACCGTACAGAAACAACACCACTTCGGAGCCCTCACGCAAAACGGCCAGAGCCACCACCCCAAATAGCAAGGCCATCGAACTGGAACCGGCCTGTACAGAATGGCCGACCGTTTGCATCTGCTTGGCCAGTTCGCGACCGTGGCTGGACATCCACACCACATGCCAGCCGATCATCACCACCGCCGCCAGCAACACCGAGGCATTGAATAACTCCTGGCCAAGTCCGCTGGCCAGCGTTGCAATACGTCCGGCAAACAGGGCCACGAGAATGGCCCCGCTAATACCTAAGGCAATACCGGCACTGATATACCCACCGCGGCGCAACACCCCGCGCGTTGCCGCAGCAACAATGCTGACAATCAGGGCCGCTTCAAGGACTTCACGAAATACCAGCAAGGTGATTCCCAACATAGCTCTACTCCACGATCAACACGCCTTGGGCGGTGTCCTGATGAAACTCGCCAAAAAACTTGTAACGGCCCTTGTCCAGAGGGCCCACGAAGACCTTGATCGTCGACTTCGGCATCACGATCTTCTCGCGATTGAAATCGGTGCTCTCAAACTCTTCCGGGGTAGAATCCCGATTCTCAATCAGCAACAACACCTTGGTTGCTGCCGGAATACGCAGCTCGGTGGGCTGGAAGCGATGGTTCTCGATCACCAGCGAGATGGTGGGCCGAGCCGCAATCGTTACCGTCGCAATCATGGCAAAACCAAGACCGGCCACTACGGACAACCAGAATTTCATGGACAGCTCCATTGCAAGATACACAAATGATAATGGTTCTCATTTAAGTTAACAACCTCCTGCTCCATGATTCCTTCTCGACGGTTATCATGGGTGTTTTACGGATGGTTACGTTTCATGGTCCAGTCCCTCTCTTTCGCCCAACGCGGCGATGTCGTGGAACTTACCCTCGACCGGCCGGATGTACACAATGCTTTCGACGACGTGCTGATTGCCGAACTGACCGCAACCCTGCAACGTCTGGATGCTGACGCCTCGATCCGCGCCGTGGTCTTGAGCGGTCGGGGCAACACCTTTTCCGCCGGGGCCGACCTGCACTGGATGCGCGGTATGATCGGCGCCTCGACCGAGGCCAATCGTACCGATTCCCTACGTCTGGCCACGCTGATGCGGACCTTGAATTTTCTCTCCAAACCCACCCTGGCGCGCGTCAATGGCTCGGCCTACGGCGGCGGCGTGGGCCTGCTGACTTGCTGCGATATCGCCATTGGCGTGGAGGGAGCCAAGTTTGCGCTGACCGAGGTCAAGCTGGGGCTGGTTCCAGCGGTGATCTCTCCCTATGTGATTGCGGCCATCGGGGTACGCCAGGCCCGGCGGTTGTTTCTAAGCGGGGAGGTCATCGACGCGGGCGAAGCGGCCCGTATCGGCCTGTTGCACCAGGTTGTCGCTGCCGACGAACTCGATGCCGCCATTGATCGGCAGTTGCACTGGCTACACAAAGGTGGCCCAATCGCCCAGCACGTGGCCAAGCGTCTGGCTATGGGCGTAGCCGGCTCAACCCCGGAAACCGCCGAACGCATCGATATCGCCAACGCCGAACTCATCGCCCAACTGCGCGTATCCGAAGAAGGCCAGGAGGGATTGTCGGCCTTTCTCGACAAACACCCCCCTCATTGGGCAAAGAATTGAAACACTTCTGGGAACCTCTAAATACCTACTGCGCGAACCGCTGGCGGGATCGAGCGCTCGTTTGCGACTCCTGGCACTCGGCCCGCTGGTGACGGTTGCAAGATTCCCTTCTGTACCCACGCACGCCCTTACCGGGCTTAGCCCCTCGTGAGATCATTATGAATTCGAAGGCGACGATGTGAACCGTATGTTCGATACCCTGCTCATAGCCAACCGCGGCGAGATCGCCTGCCGCGTCATCCGTAGCTGCCGCAAACTGGGGATCACTAGTATCGCGGTGTATTCCGATGCCGACGCCGGCGCGCTGCATGTACGCATGGCTGACCAGGCTGTACGGATTGGCGGCCCCAGCCCCGCCGAGTCCTATCTGCGCATTGAAGCCATTGTTGATGCCGCTCGAACCACGGGAGCCCAGGCCATCCACCCCGGCTATGGCTTTCTCTCCGAAAACCCACAATTTGCCGAAGCAGTCAGCGCAGCCGGTCTGGTCTTTATTGGGCCGCATCCCGACAGCATGCGCAAAATGGCCTCCAAAGCCGAAGCCAAACGGCTGATGGCCCACCACGGGGTGCCGGTCGTACCGGGCTATACCGGTACCAAGCAGGACGCCTCACACCTGGCCGGCGAAGCGACCAAAATTGGCTATCCGTTGATGATCAAAGCAGCCTATGGCGGGGGTGGCAAAGGCATGCGTATCGTTACTGATGCCGCCGGCTTTGCCGAGGCGCTGGCCGCGGCACAACGCGAAGCCACCCATGCGTTCGGTGATCCGGAAGTCATCCTGGAGCGTTACCTCGAACGGCCGCGGCATATCGAAATGCAAATCTTCGGTGATCACCATGGCCATACCATCCATCTTAATGAACGGGAGTGCTCGGCCCAACGGCGCTACCAGAAAGTGCTGGAAGAAAGCCCATCACCCTTCGTCACGCCACAGCTTCGGGCACAAATGGGCGAGGCTGCCGTGGCCGCCGCCCGGGCGGTGGACTATGTCGGCGCCGGAACTGTGGAGTTTATCGTTGCTGCAGATGGCCGCTTCTACTTCATGGAGATGAATACCCGTTTGCAGGTCGAACATCCGGTCACCGAAATGACCTTGGACCTCGACCTGGTCGAGATGCAACTGCGGGTGGCGGCCGGTGCCGTGTTACCCACAGATTTGCTGACCGCGACTCCCCTGGCACAGGGCCATGCCATTGAAGTCCGACTCTATGCCGAAGATCCGCAACAAGGATTTCTACCCGGATCGGGGCGGCTGACCCGGCTACGGCTGCCAGTAAGCTCCACGCATGTGCGGGTAGACAGCGGGGTGGAGCAAGGCGACATGGTGAGCGTCCATTACGACCCGATGATCGCCAAACTCAGCGTCTGGGATAGCGACCGCGAACGTGCGCTTAGTCGCCTGCGCGAGGCGCTGGCCGAGTGCAGCATCCGTGGTCCCAAATCCAATATTGCCTTTCTGGAGCAATTGGTACGTCATCCGGTCGTGGTCGAAGGCCGTATCGACACCGCTTATCTGGACCGTGCTCTGCCGGAGTTCCTGCCTGCTGACACCCCCATACCGGATCACGCAGTGCTGGCGGCAGCCTGTCTGGCCCTGCTGGACGATGCCGCACAGGCCGCTACAGATACCCTGCCCTGGGCCGCAACCGATGCCTGGCGTATCCACGGTAGGGACCACCAAAAACTGAACCTGCACTGCCGTGATCTAGCCTACGAAATCGAGGCCTGCGGCCATGATGGCCACTACGCCATTCGCTGGGGGGAGCAGACCCGGCAGGTTGATGGTGCCCACTTTGACGGTAGCAGCCTGTTGCTGGCCATGGCCGGCCATACCCTGCGCCTACCCGCCTGGATCGACGGCACCGATATCGAGCTGCACCATGCCGGCCAACGCTACCGGTTCACCCGTAGACCCAGCTATGTTTTCGAGACGGCACAGACCGAATCGGCCGATGAAGTGCACGCACCGATGCCGGGTCGCATCGTGCTGGTCAAAGCCCGAGCTGGCGATACTGTAAGTAAAGGTGACGCACTGCTGATGATGGAAGCAATGAAGATGGAACTGACCCTGCGGGCACCCAGGGATGGCGTGATCGATCATATCAACGCCACAACCGGAGAGTTCGTCGAAGCCGACACCCTGCTGGTGCGCTTGAGCTGAAACACCTAGACATCATGTCTAGCAAATAACTATGCGAAACTGCTGACCTCGCATCGACGACTTGGCCACTGATGAACACCCGTATTCTCGAACGTTTCTACGATGATGTGAATCTGCGCGAATGTGCGGCCACGGTTTTACAGCACGATGAGCGCGGGCTGATGACCGATGCCACCGTGTTTTACCCCAATGGTGGCGGTCAGCCCGGTGATATCGGCCAGGTGCTGCTTGAAGATGGCCGGCACATCGCCATCGTCAATACCCGCCGCGATCGCGAGAGCCGTGAAATCCTGCACCAACTTGAGCCTGACTCGCCCCGCTTACCCAAGGGCAGCAAGGTACGGCTACAACTGGACTGGCCACGCCGGTACCGCAACATGCGCATGCACACCTGCATGCATCTGCTCTCGGCGGTGGTCAAGGCCGGCGTGACCGGAGGGGATCTCAACGACCAGCGCGGCCGCCTCGATTTTGATACCGGCGGCGAGCCCCTGGATAGAAACGAAATCGAAGCACAACTACGGCAACTGATCGAAGCCGACCTGCCGATACACATTCGCAGCATGAGCGGTACCGAACTGGCGGCCAGACCGGAACTGATCAAGACCATGGCCGTGCAGCCGCCGCTGCACCTGCCAGAGATCCGTCTTATCGAGATTGAAAACACCGATCTGCAGCCCTGTGGCGGTACTCACGTAACCCATACCGCCGAGATCGGTGCGGTGCAGATCACCAAAATTACCAATAAGGGTGCCCACAATCGTCGCGTTACCCTGGCCTTTGTGGATCCGGAGCAAGCATGAGTGGTGGACTGCCCAGCCGAGTTCGCCTGGTTGAAGTCGGCCCCCGCGATGGCCTGCAGAACGAGAAGACCGAGGTTCCGACCGCGATCAAGATCGAACTGATCGACCGACTTGCCGCCACCGGACTCACCCGCATCGAGGCCACCAGCTTCGTTAGCCCAAAATGGGTGCCGCAGATGGCCGATGCCGCGGAAGTCTATGCCGGAATCCACCCGCGACCGGGGGTCCGCTATCCGGTCCTGGTGCCCAATGAAAAGGGTTACCAGCGTGCCCGGCGGGCCGGGGTCAAGGAGATCGCCGTGTTTACCGCCGCCTCAGAAGCGTTCAGCCAAAACAACACCCATGCCTCCATCGACGAATCCATCGACCGCTTCCAGCCGGTGATGGAACAAGCCCTGGCCGATGGAGTGACGGTACGCGGCTATGTCTCGACCGTGCTCGGCTGCCCTTATCAAGGCGAAGTGCCGCTGCGTGATGTGCTGCGTGTAGCTCAGCGCCTGCATGAGCTCGGCTGCTACGAAATTTCACTGGGTGACACCATCGGCATCGGCACTCCGACCCAGGCCCGCACCATGTTACGGGCTGTCGCAGAATTTATTCCCATTGACGCACTGGCGGTGCATTTCCACGACACCTACGGACAAGCCCTGGCCAATATCCTCGCCTGCCTCGAAGAAGGCGTCACAGTTATCGACAGCGCTGTCTCCGGCGCAGGCGGATGCCCGTATGCACCGGGTGCCAGCGGCAACGTCGCCAGCGAGGATGTGGTGTACATGCTGCACGGCATGGGTATCAGCACCGGTATCGACCTACCCAAACTAGTCGCAACCGGCCACTGGCTGGCCACCCAACTGGGACGCGAAACCGGCAGCCGGGTCGGCAAGGCCCTGGCCTGACCACGAGCCACTTGCTGGATCCCGGGTCTGCGCCCGGGATGACGAGCCTTTTTTGTCATTCCCGCGCAGGCGGGAATCCAGTGAAGAAAACTATGGCCTGCCGTGAGCATCGGATCCTTTTTTAACGTTTACGCCGGCAAGAACTACAAGAACTGGGGTCAAAACTATATGTGTTGACGCTAATATGTGTAACTACTATCATGTGCATATACACATATATGTGATGACCTATATGGAAAATTCCTTAGACAGCCAATTCGATGCTCACGCAGCCACCTTGCTGGGACCTGTTTTCAAGGTTCTGGCAGAACCCAACCGCCTGCGTATTCTCTGCGCCTTGGGCACGGAGTGTCGACCGGTAACCGATATCATCCATGCTACCGGCCTGCCCCAGACCAACGCATCTTTCCATCTGCGCATCCTGCGCGAGGCAGGATTGGTGCGAGCGGAGCGTCGGGGCGTGTTTGTTTACTACTGTCTTCCTGATCCGGCGCTGTTAACAATCCTGCAATCGTTACTGACTTGGGTCCTCGCCCAGACCCCATCACCCAACTCTGACGATCAACATCACTTCGCCACCCAAGACAATTCCCTAACCAACGAAAGGAGCCTCTGATGTGGATCAATGGTGCGTGGGGCTGGATGCCGTGGATGTGGATTTTCCCACTGGTTTTTCTAGTTTTAATGGTGACTTTTATTGTGTACATGATGCGTGGAGGTATGGGAAATGGACCGATGTGTGATTCACACCAATCTCATGGATCAAGCACAACCGCCCGTGAACAACTGGATCGCCGTTACGCCTGCGGAGAAATAAGCCGCGAGGAATACCGACAGATACGTAAAGACCTCGACTGACCAAGCAGGAATGGACATGAACCCGCAAGTACCGGCCACTGCTTTCCCTGCAACAGCCATGCCCGATCCCGACTGGTGGCATGCCCTGTGGCCGCATCCACTGGCAACTATCCAGGCCCTGGGCATCCGGGAAGATATGGAGGTTCTGGATCTGTGCTGCGGAGATGGCTATTTCACGACAGCCATCGCCAAGTGCGTCACCGACCATAGCGTGTTTGGGCTGGACCTTGATGCAGCCATGCTAGCTGAGGCAGAGAAAGCCTGTAGCGCCTATCCACATTGCCATTTTATTCAAGGCGATGCCATGCAGCTTGGCAAACTGCTCCCGAACCAGGTGGATTTTTGCCTGATGGCCAACACGTTTCATGGAGTGCCCGAACCAACGGCACTGGCCGGTGCCGTAGCAGACATACTGAAACCTGGCGGCTACTTCGCCATCATCAACTGGTATGCGCAGGCACGTGAAGATACCCCAGTACTAGGACAAGCCCGTGGCCCACGCACAACGCTACGCATGACCCCAGAGCAGGTTATTCGCGTCGTTGAGCCTGCCGGTTACCAGCTCGACCGGGTGGTCAAACTTTCCCCCTATCACTATGGCGCAATCTTGCAACGTACCGAATGAAGAAATCCGGCAATGCTCAAAGTCATGGGTTATTGCCTTCCGTAGTGCAACCCGAACCACAGGAGATCGACGCGATGAACGAGAAATCACCCCAAGACCAGGCTGAACCATCTGAAAATAAGTCCGGCACCTCGAAAAAGAGTGACGGAAATCCCATGGATATGGGTATGAGCATGATGAAAAAAATGATGGGCAAAGATAGTGGCCGCCCGATGGATATGAAGCAGAAAATGATGGGCAATAAAGAGGCTGGTGCGAAAGACGATGGTAAACCCATGCAACAAATGATGGGCATGTGTAAAAATATGCTGCATACCATGCAACACACCACCACGCTGGCTGTCTATGCACAGCCAGAATTACAGAAACTTTTTGAAGAATGGCTGACCGCACAAGAAGCCGAGGTCCTGAAACTGCTTGAGGAAAGCGGGGGCTCTGATCCTGAGACCTTAGCCACGGCACTTTCGATGGCTCCGGAAAGCGCTACCGCATTGCTGGCCCGCTTGCAGAATACCGGTAAAATTCAGTTGTATGCGAAGCTCCGTAAGCCTTCGAAATAGACCGCTTAATCCGCCGGTAAGAACGCTGTCGCCAGACCGTGGATCCCGGGTCTTCGCTACGCTCCGCCCGGGATGACAAGAAAAGTATTGCGTTCCAGCCGGGATGACGAGACAAGGGCGCTGTGCGTCGTTCGAGATGACAGCCCTTTTTGTGGTGTCCGCACCTTCTCAACATTCCCGGAGAACGGGGAGAACTGGGTCAGAGCCGGTTCTTGTAAACTCTGAGCATTTTCCGCCCCCATCATCCAGGATCGCTATATGTCATCCTCACCCTCCGAGCACAAATTTCAAATCCGCCTGATCGAAGCCCGTGATGATCCGGCCCTGGCGGCCATCATTCGTACCGTCATGCCCGAATTCGGTGCCGGGGGTAAAGGTTTTGCCATCCACGACCCCGAAGTGGATGGCATGAGCCAGGCGTATTCGCCATCACGCTGTGACTATTTTGTGGTGGAGCGTGAAGGCCGGGTCGAGGGCGGTGGCGGCGTGGCGCCACTGGAGGGTGGCGATGCAGACACCTGCGAACTCCGGAAAATGTACTTTTTACCCAGCCTGCGTGGTCTCGGCGCAGGGCGGGCATTGATGCAGCAATGTCTGGACCGGGCGCGTAAATTCGACTTCCATCGCTGCTACATCGAGACCCTGACCGGTATGGATGCCGCCGCAGCGCTGTACCGGAAAAGTGGCTTCAGCCCCATCGCTGCACCCCTCGGTAACACCGGACATGGCGGCTGCAACCGCTTCTACCTGATGGATCTGGCCCCTCCCACTCATCATCAGGCCGGGTAACAAAGAGTGCAGAGAGCGGGGTCAGTTCTCGTATTGTAACATTTCAGCAACCGATGCGACGTGCTTGTGGCGAAAGGATGGGGTTACTCAGGAATGAATGTTACAATACGAGAACTGACCCCGCTCTTTCAGGGCCCCGCTCTTTCAGTATGGCGCTGGCGCAGGCGGGCCAGCACCTCGGCCAGACCCAGATCACGCGAACGCAGCAGTACCAACAGGTGGTAGAGCAGATCGGCCGCTTCGCCAAGCAATGCCGAATCATCCTGGACCACGGCAGCCAAAGCGGTTTCCACCCCTTCCTCGCCAACCTTTTGCGCGATACGGCGAACCCCGGACTCGAACAACTTGGTGGTGTAGTGACCCGCCGGCCGCTCACGTTGCCGTTGTTCAACCAAGGCGTCTAATTGCGCCAGAAAGGCGCTATCGGGACTGGCTGCAGCGCTGAAACAGGTGGCGGTGCCCAGATGACAGGTCGGGCCATGTGGTTCAGCCTCGACCAGCAGGGTATCCCGGTCGCAATCGGCATGGATGGACTTAGCGAGCAGGACGTGCCCGGAGGTTTCGCCCTTGGTCCATAGGCGTTGCCTACTGCGACTGAAGAAAGTCACACGACCGCTGGCCAGAGTGAGATCCAGAGCCTCGCGGTTCATGTAACCCAGCATCAACACCCGGCCATCACGCCAGTGCTGGATGACCGCCGGCAATAGACCTCCGACCTTGTCCCAGTCCAGGGTTGCGGCAGTCGCGGCGAAAGTAGCCAAATTGGTATCACTCATTAATTATCTCTCCGGAAATAGTGACCGGCCGCATGGCGATACCTTGCGCCGCCAGAGTAGCCTTCAGACTCGAAATACGTACGCTAGCCTGGTGGAACACGCTGGCGGCAAGTGCCGCATCGACATCGGCCTGTTGGAAAACCTCGATAAAATCCGCCTCGCAACCCGCCCCACCAGACGCTACCAACGGCACTCGGCAAAGGCTGCGTACCGCGCGCAACTGCTTGATGTCGTAACCGCTGCGCACCCCATCGGCATCCATGCAATTGAGCACAATCTCCCCGGCACCCCGCTGCTGTACCTCGACCACCCAATCTAGGGTACGCCGGGCCACGGTACGAGTCCTGGCCGGGTCACCGCTGTACTGACGCACT
>QILI01000080.1 GCA_003233305.1 Mizugakiibacter sp. | reverse complement strand
ATAAATTCTAACGGGCTACCCGAAGGCCTCACGGCACACCTTGTGGGGAAAGGGTGAGCTGCCACAACTGGTCACGACGGGCTCGGAATACGGCTATTGAAGCGCCAAGATAGAAGTGCCACATGCGTTGAAATCGTTGGTCATAGCGCGAGGCAAGCTCGGGCCAGGCGGCATCGAAGTTTCGTTGCCAGGCACATAGTGTACGGTCGTAATCCGCACCGAAGTTATGCCAATCCTCAACCACGAACAGGCCTTCCAAGGCCTTGGCAACTTGACTTGCAGCCGGGATCATTGAATTTGGAAAGATATATTTCTGGATCCAGGGATCGGGTCTACTGGGTGAGTCATTGTTACCGATGGTGTGTAGCAGAAACAGGCCTTCGGGCTTGAGACAGCGCCGTACCAGGTTAAAATAGATACGGTAATTGCGCACCCCAACATGCTCGAACATGCCGATGGAGAAGATGGCATCGAAGGGCTCGTCCAGCTTGCGGTAATCCTGTAGACGAATTTCTACTGGAAGGCCTTTGCAGAGGTCCCGTGCGTAGCTAGCCTGTTCTGCTGATATGGTGACTCCAACACCCTCGATACCATAGCGTTCGGCAGCAAACTTCAAAGCCTCTCCCCAGCCGCAGCCAATGTCGAGTACGCGCATGCCGGGTTTCAGCTGGAGCTTGCGGCAGATAAGGTCGAGCTTGGCTTGTTGGGCCGCATCGAGATTGTCAGCGGATTCCCAATAGCCACAACTGTAAACCAGATACTTGCCAAGCATGGCTTGAAAAAGATCATTACCTAGATCGTAGTGCTGATGGCCGACGTCCCAGGCATGGGCCCCGCGTTGCATATTGAGAAAACGGGCCCGCAAATGGGCGCTCAAGGTCTCGATATTGTGCAGTCGTTCCTCCAAGTGTGCACTCTGCACCCGATAGAAAAAATCAGCGATGTCCGCCACATCCCACCAGCCATCCATGTAAGCTTCGCCGAGACCGAGAGAACCATGATGAAATACACGAGGATAAAGCCGCGGGTCGTGGACCTGAGGGTCGCAGGAATTGGGGCCATTGGGGACAATATCTGCCTGATCCAGTAGACGAATAGCACGTGTTTGCAAATCTGACATCGGTTTCCCTCAGCGATGACTAGGCATAAAGAATAGCACCAGGCTAGGTGTGTTTCGCAAGGCTTGGGTGTTGACACATAGCACCCCTAATGTATGATAAAACCACAAGTGATGGGCGATGGAGTACCGCCCGGAATGTCCCATTCGGGACTGATGGCTCCTACGAGATCTCATCTGGAGAGGTGCTATGACTCGTAGGCGATCCCTACAGCATTTTTTTTATCGATCCCGTGCTCATTTCAACCCACGGGGTCGTTCGCGTGGCTGACATTCTGCTGCAAATCGGACAAGTACTTACGGTACTTTTATTGGCGCCGTTGTTACAAGGTTTCATCCATCGTTACGAAGAGCGTTTGCAACGGGCCACAGGGCCAAGTCTGCTGCAGCCCTATCGTGATCTGATCAAGCTATTCAGTAAACAGATCGTAGTCCCGGAGTCCGCCAGCTGGGTCTTTTGGGTTGCGCCGGTGGTGGCCTTCACCGCTATGCTGATTGTACCGCTACTGATCCCGGTACTGACCAATTTCCCTTTACCGCTTTCGGATATGGGTGACATTCTCGGTGGTGGGCTGATCCTTACTCTCGGTTCTTTTTTTATCCATCTTGGAGCTATGGATTCGGGTAGCAGCTACGGTGGCATGGGGGTGAGTAGATCGGTACTTATCGGCATACTGGCCGAGCCTATCCTGATCCTGGTTTTCGTCGGCATTACCTTGATGGCTAGCTCGATGCTGCCATTTGTAGTGAACCACCTGTTGGTTCGTCAGCCAGAGGTGTATTGGAGTCCCACCCACCTGTTTCTGGTGGTGGCATTTTTCATTTTACTATTGGTCGAAACCGATCGCCTGCCAATCCATTCCAGTACCCACATCGAGGTGTACATGATTGAGGAGGCTCGGGTACTCGAATACTCCGGGCCGCTGCTGGGATTGTTGAGGTGGGCCTCGATGATGAAACAGTTCATTCTCTACACCATCTTCTGCAACGTATTCATTCTGCCTTGGGGCTTATCGTATTTGGGTAGTATCCCAGGGGTTTTCGGCTCATTACTGGCTACTGTGATTAAGTTCGGATTGGTAGCAGTGTCGGTAATCGTAGTCGAGACCGCACAGGCCCGCTTGCGATTTTATCGTTACCAGGAACTGCTGGCAGCCGCCTTCGTGTTTGCGGTGTTGGCGATGATTGCCAATCAGGTGCGATAAATATGCTGCATTTTGCTGTAAGTCCCGTAATTGCTTCGATTTTTGCCTTGCTAGCCATCGGCAGTCTGGTTCTTTCGTTCGTGATGCTCGGTTCGCGCTGGCTGAAGGATTACCTGCATGCTTTCGCCCTGCAGTCCTGGTTGATCGCCGGTCTGTCTGCAACCATCGCCTGGGTCACCGGATTTCATGAGCTGTATTACGTTGCCGTACTTACCGCATTGTTCCGCGGCCTGGTGCTGCCATGGTTACTGTTGCGCATTTTGCGACGATTGCATGTGGATCGTGAATTGCACGAGGTAGTGCAGCCCGCAACCGCACTACTGCTGGGTGCCTTGTTAGTCATATTTGCGGTAGTCGTGGCCTATCGCATCGATCAGACGGTCGGCATCGGTGCCCAGACGGTCACCACAGCTTTAACGGTCATGCTTTCGATAAAACTGATCGGTTTTCTGGTGCTAGTGATTCGCCGCGAAGCGGTCAGCCATGTTCTAGGTATCTTGCAGATCGAGAACGGTATTTTTCTGGGTTCGCAGATTTTAGTGCCGGGTATGCCGATGATGATTGAGTTAGTACTGCTGTTCGACCTACTGGTAGCCGTTGCCTGTTTCGGAGTACTGGTACGTTACCTGGCCGGCGTAGTAGGTGCCACAGATAGCAAGGCGCTCAGGCGCTTGACGGGATGATGATGCATATCGACTTGTACCTCGCTGTATTATTACTGGCTCCGGTAGTTGCCATATTTTGGGCTTTGCTGGTGCGCCGAGGTAGTGCCTGGGTGAACCTGCTTGCCGCTGCGGCTGTGACGATTGCGGCGCTGTTATTACTGCCTCAGAGTGGTACCCCACGGGTCGCCGCTGATGGCTTGCTATACGTCGACCGGCTTGGTGCCTGGGTCGTGTTATGTATCGCGCTGGTGTATCTACTTGCATCGTTACATGCTGTCGATTATATGCGTCACGATCCGGAGCAGAAGCGTAAACCTATGTTTTACGCTCTGTTTGCCGGATTCGCATTGGCTATGCTGGCAGCGAGTCTGGCCAACGATCTTGGGGTGTACTGGATCGGGATCGAGATGACCACCCTGGTCAGTACCTTTCTGGTTGGCTATGAACGCCAGGTTGAGAGTCTGGAAGCCGCCTGGAAATACATCATTATTGTCTCGGCGGGCTTGAGCCTGGCCCTACTCGGTACGGTAATCCTGTATTGGGGTGGCAGCTTTGTGCTCGGCCCGACCTACACCCTGAACTGGCTTACGTTGCAGGCAATTGCCGCGAAAATGCCCGCATCCTTACTGCGTCTGGGTTTCTTTCTGGCCTTGATCGGCTATGGAGTAAAGGCTGGCTTGGCACCCATGCACACCTGGTTGCCGGATGCCCACAGTGAAGGTCCGGCCCCGGTATCGGCCATGCTTTCAGGCGCGCTACTGAACACTGCCATGCTTGGCATCGTGCGCATTCTTGGTGCAACTGATATTGCCGGGCAGGGGGCATGGCCGCATCGGGTATTGATCGGCCTGGGTCTGCTGTCGGTGTTCGTGGGTGCCATGTTCATCGTGCGGCAGCGTGGTATCAAGCGATTGATGGCCTATTCCAGTGTCGAACACATGGGTGTCATTGCGCTCGGTTTCGGTTTCGGTGGCCCGCTCGGTATAGCGGGTGCTCTCTACCACATGCTCAATCACAGTCTTAACAAGTCATTGATGTTTTTCGGCGCAGGCAATGCCATTCATCGCTTCCGCACGCACCAGATGAGCTCGATGCGCAACATGGTTCGGGCTTTACCACGCAGTGCATGGATCTGGCTGGCTGGTGCAATAGCAATCACCGGCGCGCCACCATTTGGGCTGTTCCGAAGTGAGTTGGCGATTTTGCGGGCCGGTTGGCATAAAGACACCCTGGTCGTTGCGGTGTTGTTGCTACTGCTGTTGATCGTTATCTTTGTGGGGTTTCTTAATCATTTCCGGGCCATGTACGCGGGCAGCCCAGAAGAACCCCTGCCCGATGGACCTACACCGGGCTGGCTGGGGGTGTTACCGATGGTGCTCGCACTACTTGGGTTACTGGTTCTTGGGTTGTGGTGGCCACCTGTATTACAAACCTGGTTCGCCGGTATTGCCCATTCGCTGGGGACCGCGCCATGAGCGGACAGATTCAGATACGCAACATGTTGGTCGATGACTTACCGACTGCATTAAACACTTTGCTGGCCACTGGCGGGCGTATGCAGATGGCCTATGCCTGGTTCTGTGATGGACAGCCACGGGTGTGTTATCTCGCTGCACCCGGCGCCGGTCAGGCCTTCGAATGTTGGAGTGTGGCCGTCCCTTCCGGGGGACTGCCGAGTCTGGCTTCGATCGCCCCATTGCTTGGTTGGTATGAGCGTGAAATTCAGGACTTGGTTGGCATTGTGTTCCGCAATCACCCTGAACCTAATCCGCTGGTCCTCGAACGGGGTGAGCACACTCCACCTTTATTGCCGGGTGCAAAAGGTGTGGTAATGACTACAGCCCCACATGCCTTACCCGAGGTCGAAGGTGAGGATATTCAGGAACTGGATTTCGGTCCGGTACGTGCCGATGTTGTGGAATCGGCACAGTTTCGTTTTTTCTATATCGGTGAGCGTATTCTGCGCTATCAACCGCGCTTGTTCTTGAAGCATCGCGGTATGGAGCGGCGTTTTCAGGGACTGACTACCGAGGCCGGTGTGGTCGTGGCTGAACGGGTCTCCGCTACAGCGAGTCTGGCTCATGCGTTGGCCTACTGCCAGGCTATCGAGGATGCCGCCGGTTGCGAACCACCGCCGCGCGCGCTGGTTTGGCGCTGTCTGCTGGCTGAGTTAGAGCGTATTTACAACCATCTGCATTATTTCGGACATCTTGCCGACGCCACCACCCTCAAGGTTGGCCAAGCGCAAGGCCGGTGGCTGGAAGAACAGACCAAGCAATTGCTCGCTCACGTTTGTGGTAGCCGGTTGCCGATGAATTTGCTTACGCCGGGTGGACTCCGGCGTGATCTGCAGCTACCGGACGATTTCGCCGGGCAGCTGGCTGCCCTCGAAAAGGAAACCCGGTACTACCTCGACATGCTGTCTGACACCAGTAGTTACATTGATCGCCTGCAGGCGACCGGGGTACTGTCGCAGCAGGTTGCTTTCGACAAGGGCGCGACCGGACCGATTGAACGGGCTTCCGGTCTGGATCGTGATTTGCGCCGCGATCATCCTTATGCCGACTACGTAATGTTGGCACCCGAGGTTGCATTACGCGACGCAGGTGATGCTCTAGCCCGTGCTGAGGTTCGTGTTGAGGAGTTGCGGCATAGTTTCACCTTGGTTGAACGGGCGGTGGGTCGTCTCAAGCCCGGCGAAGTCTGTAGTACCTGCGTCCCCAGGCCTGATAGTTTCGGTCTAGGTTGGGCCGAGTCACCGCGTGGGTCGTTGTTCTATGCCATATACCTGGATCAGCAAACGCGCTTGGCCCGGGTCAAAATCAAATCGCCGTCGTATTCGAACTGGCGCGTATTTCCATTCACTGTGCACGACAGCAACATGATGGACTATGCCATCAACGAAGCCAGTTTTGGGCTGTCGGTGGCAGGTTGCGACCGCTGAGGTATCACCATGGCTTTTTGGACATTGTTTGGATTGCGCAAGGGATCGGCCAGCACGAAATGGCCGAAAGCGGTGGATGACCATGGTCAGCAGGGTGTTTTAGGCATGCCAAAGGTCTTGGATGGGGTCTGTGCAGAAGGTTGCGAGGCCTGTATCGAAGCCTGCCCAACCCAGGCCATTGGACGTAAAGAAGGTGCGTCGCAATCGGGCATTTTTATTGACTATGGTCGTTGCATCACCTGTCAGCGATGTGTGGAGGTTTGCCCCGAGCCGATCCTGCAAGCCAGTGATACCTGGGCTTTGGGAGTTCGAAATCGGGATGAATTGTGCTGGCAAGCCGCATTGCAGACCCCTGAAGCGACTGAACTTGGGCAGCGAATTCAGACTCGCTTCCGCCGCAGCCTGCACATCCGGCACGTGGATGCCGGGTCTTGCGGCGGTTGTGAGTCGGAGTTACAAGCCTTGAATAATCCGTTCTACAACCTGCATCGTCTCGGCATATACTTTACTGCCTCACCGCGTTCAGCCGATCTGTTGTTGGTAACAGGTGCGCTGACTCGTTCGATGTTGGGTCCGCTACGCACAACCTGGGAAGCCATGCCCGAGCCGCGGTGGGTCATGGCTGTCGGCACTTGCGCGGTGAGTGGCGGCATCGCCGAGGGCGGCTACACCTGTGGCCATGGTCTGGATAACGAGATGCCTGTCGATGTGTATCTGCCCGGATGCCCGCCCAATCCCGCTGCAATTATCCACGCCTTGCTATTGCTTGTCGGTCGTTCGAGTCAACATATTCATGCCGGGAGACTGCCGTGAGTATGCTGTTTGGTTTGGGCGTATTGGTTTGGCTAGGTACGCTGCTACTGACACCGGTATGGCCTTGGCCGCGCAGTTTGCGCGCCGGCATCGGTTTGGGTGCCGCCGTCATCGTAGTGGCCTGCGGCTGGGCCCTCTGGCATGGGACCGCAAGCCTGGGCTTGCCGGGGATATCCGGTTTTGGCCTGGATGGTGCTGCACAGTGGCTGGTTCTGTTTGGATCATTACCGGTGGCCTTTGCCGGAGTCCCTTCCAGTCCGGGTGCCTCCCCTCTGGCCTGGAGTCTGGGTGCCAGCTCAGCATTATTGGGGGCACTGGGTGTGTTCGGTCTGGATAGTGGCGTCGGTTTTCTGATTGCCTGGGAAGTGATGAGTTTGGGGGGGGGCTGATGTTGCATGCCGATCATCTGCAGGACCCCGGGGAAGATGGCCGGTCGGTGTTGCGCATGCTGGCTATGCTCGAAGTAGGTGCCGTTGCCCTGATTGCTGCCTGGCTGCTGCTCGCTGCGCATGCCGGGGGTTCGATGTATCTACCGAATTTCACCGTAATAGCTGCGTCCATGGGTACAGGCCTGGCCGTTGTAATTGGGATACTTGCCCTGATTGGATTTGGTGCCAAACTGGGTTTGCTGCCGTTCTATGAATGGTTTGGTGGTGCCTATGCCAGCGGTAGTGGGGCCAGCGGAGCACTGCTTTCGGGATTGGTGCTGAATGCCGCCTGGTATGCCCTGGCGCGATTGTTGCTGCGTTGGCTGCCAGCCAATTTAGACTTGGGCTTGCTGATTATGGGGCTGGCTGGGCTTAGTGCGATTCTTGCTGCGCTCTATGCTCTGCAGGCTCGTGACTGGCGCGTGTTACTGGGGTTCTCCACCGCAGAGAATGCGGCCACCGCCACCCTGGTATTAGCCGCTGCAGTTTTGTTTCGCAGTGCCGGTTTACAATCTTTGGCTGGCATGGCCTGGCTAGTTGGTCTGGTGTTTCTGGCTGGCCATAGTTTGGCGAAGGGGACGATGTTGCTGGGAGCAGATGGAGTGCATCATGCGCAAGGTAGCTACCGCTTGCATCCGGCAGGGTTGTTGCGAACCAGCGCATGGCCATTTGGTTTGGGGATGGTATTTGCCGGTATGAGTTTGGCCGGTATGCCGCCACAGGCCGGATTTGTTGGTGAATGGTTTGCTTTTCAGACCCTCTTTCAGGGCAAACAAATGCCTGGATTAGCTGGGCGCCTGGGATTGGCTCTGGGTGGAGTCGCGTTGGCACTAACCGTAGCCTTGGCGCTGGCCACGTTCGTGAAGGTGCTGGGTCTGGGATTGCAGGGTCGGGCACGGACCTCGCATACCCCGGTACCGCGAGTGTATGCATGGCTATGTGGTGGGCTGGGAACGTTGGTTCTGCTCTTTGCTGTGGGTATGCCCTGGTGGCTGCCGAAGTTAGGCCTGGTAGCCCGTCAATGGTTCACTGTGGATGCTGCGGCCAAGATGGTGCATGGTCTATTACTGGTACCCCTGTCAGCCGGGTTTGCGTTCATTTCACCCAGTATGCTGGTCGTGATCGGCCCATTGCTGGCACTGTTGCCGCTATTATTGCTGTTGCTGGCGCGTAGGCGCTATAGGGTGCGGCGTGTGGCGGTCTGGTACGGCGGAGAACCGGCCTCACCACGGGCGGCAACGACTGCATTGACCTTTGCGCATGCCATGAGGGTACTGTATAGCTTCGTATATCGACCGCGGACAGATATGCGTCACGAGCATGTGGAAAGTAAGTATTTTGTACGCCGAGTTCAGTTCGATCAGCAGATGGCGCCGATCTTCGAGACCTGGTTGTTTGGGCCATTACAGCGCCAAGTACGTAGACTCTCGGAATGGCTTGCGGGTCTGCAGTCTGGTGACATGAACGTATATCTGGCATTGATTGGCTTACTATTGTTGATATTGCTCGGTATTGCGGCGTTCTGAACCAAGCAGCGTTGCACTGGGTGGTAGCACGTAAATCAGCCATAGCTATGCGGATGAACAGGAGGATTCGCCGGTCTGTACGACCTTGAGCCCGATCGATATGTGTACCCGGAACAGGGCGGCCTATTTTTGTGTGGGGAATGCAAAATCTTGTTATCTCCAGCTTTGTTTCAGACTCACTTCATGTTGAAAACACAGGATCCGTCCAGACTTATTTCATTTTTGACAAGACTCAAGCTTGCCAGCGGCCAGAGCCGCGTTTTAGAATAGGCCCACGGTGGGAGCGTTCTCGTATTTCTCCAAAAAGTTTGAAAACTGCATGGAGACGTGGGAGTGATTGTCTCTAACAAGGCGAGGGTTGGGAGTTCGCAATCCTCAGCACCCACCAAACATACAGCGGAGTGGTAGTTCAGCTGGTTAGAATACCGGCCTGTCACGCCGGTGGTCGCGGGTTCGAGTCCCGTCCACTCCGCCACATTCGGTACGGGCACCATCTAGGTGCCCGTACTATTCACCCCGATTGAGGCGCACTGCGAACTGGCGGCATGCTGACCAAATTGCGAGACGCACTATCCAGTTGGATAGGCATAGCCATTCTGATACTGGTCCTTTTTGCTTTTTCCTTTTTTGGAATTGAAAGCTATTTTTCTGCGAGTAATGACACCTATGTAGCCAAGGTAGGTAAGGTCGAGATTTCGCAGCAGTCTTATCAGAATACTCTCAACAATACGCGTCGCAATCTGCTGCAATCCAAGCAGAAACCCGACCCCAGCTATCTCGACAGCACTGCGTTCAAGCAGGGGGTGCTACAGCGAATGGTCAACCAGCAGCTTTTGCTTGGGGCTTCCAAGACGCTTGGGGTGGTTGTAACGGATACCGCGCTACGCCGACAAATTGCCGCAACGTCCCAATTCCAGGTAGAGGGTAAATTTAATTCACGACTCTATCTGGCAGCCCTGGCGCAGAGTGGTTACACGCCTGAGCAATACCAAGAGGGCATCGCTGAGGAGATGCTTGGTAATTTTCTGCCTCAGGTAATATCCGATACGGCCATTGTTACGCCAAAGCGTCTTGATAACCTATTGCAGTTACAGGGACAAACTCGCGATTTTCGTTTTATCTCGCTACCGTTACCCGTACCTGCCAACGTGCAGGTTACTCAGGCCGAGATCAATACCTATTACCAGCAGCACCGCCAGGAGTTCATGACCCCGGCAATGGTGTCGGTGCAGTACGTGGAGCTTACTGCGGCCACTATGCGCCCCCCCGTCCCGGACACTGCCGCACTGCAAGTACTGTACAAAAAAGAGAAGAGTCGTTTCACCCAGGCGGCTGAATACCAGGTGGCACACATACTTATCTCTCTACCCGCCGAGGCCACGGCAAAACAGCAGCAGAAAGCACTGTTGCGAGCTGAGAAAATTGAGGCACAGGCCAAGATGAAGGGTGCCAATTTTGCAGTACTGGCAAAGAAGTATTCGGATGATCTTGGTTCCAAAAACCAGGGTGGGTCACTTGGATGGCTGGGTAAGGGGGATACCGGACCTGTCTTCCAGAAAGCCATGATGGCTTTGCAGCCAGGCCAAATCTCTGCTCCGGTACTTTCCAAAGATGGCTACCACATCATCAAACTACTGGCGCTCCGATCCGGAAAGATGCAGCCCTTTGATGAGGTACGTGGACAATTGCTTATCCAGGCGAAAAAGATTGCCAGGGATCGTGCATACAGTCGGATTGCAGGCAAGCTAACCGACAAGACCTATGCCAATCCAGCCTCGTTGGCGGCGGCGGCGACCAGTTTGAAACTTCCATTGCAAGTCTCCGCCATGTTCAGCCGCAAAGGAGGCAAGGGAATCTTTGCCAATTCCAAGGTTATCAAGGCCGCTTTTTCTAAGCAGATTATCAAGCTGAATGGTACTTCAGATCCTATATCGTTGGGGCCGCAGCATATTGTCGTACTCCATCTGGCCAAATATGCGCCCACCCGTCCGATTCCTGTCGCTGAGGTCGGTGATTCGATCCGCCGGTTGATCCTGGCTGAGCGCGTCCATACGGCAGCCAAACAGCTTGCCGAGAAATGGATGGCTGAGCTGAATAAAGCTAAGACCAGTCTGAATAAGCTCGCTAAGCGGCTGAAAGTTACCGTACATAAGGCAAAGGCCGTACATCGGGCCCAGCCTGGCCAAGCACTTGCCCTAAACAAGGCTGTCTTCACGGCCGCTCATCCTGGTGCGAATAAGCCCGTGCTGGGGATGGCAGACCTGGGACAAGGCCACTTTGCCTTGTTTGAACTGGATGCTATACATGCCGGCGACTTGAGCAAACTCCCGGCGTTCCAGCGCGATTACTTTCTTAGCCAGATAGGTAAAATACAGGGCTTTGAAGATGTCGAAGATTTTGTTCAAGCCCTGCGACAGGTAACCAAGGTGAAGCTGAAACCGAAGAACCTGTAAGCTATTTTGTCGAACTCCGTCGGGTTAGGAACCACATAAAAGGCCGCGAAATTCGCGGCCTTTTATGTGGTTATTCTCCTTCCGATCGTCTGCCAAAATAGAGATCGAGTCTTGACGTACTCAGATACCCGTCATTCCGAGTGTATTGAAGCCACCATCCACATAGGTGATTTCACCGGTGATGCCTGCGGCCAGATCTGAGCACAGAAAGGCAGCAGTATTACCGACGTCCTGGATGGTCACATTGCGTCGTAACGGAGCGTTGTGCTCGACATGTTCGAGCATCTTACGCATATTGGCGATTCCGGCAGCCGCCAGAGTCTTGATAGGTCCGGCAGAAATGGCATTTACCCGCGTTCCTTCGGGACCCAGGTTGTAGGCCAGATAGCGGACGTTGGCCTCCAGGCTGGCTTTGGCCAGGCCCATCACGTTGTAGTTCGATAGCGCCCGTACTGCACCGAGATAGGTCAGGGTAAGAATCGCACCGTTGCGACCGCGCATCATCGGTCTGGATGCTCTGGCCAGAGCGGTAAGACTGTAACTGGATATATCGTGGGCAATGGCGAAGGCCTCACGGGATGTGGCTTCCACAAATTCGCCATCCAGAGCTTCGCGGGGAGCGTAACCAACCGAATGAACCAGGATATCAAAGCCATCCCAGTGCTTGCCAAGCTGTTCGATGGTCTGGGCAATCTGCGCATCGCTGGCCACGTCCAACGGTAGGGTAATTGTAGAATTGAAGGTCTTGGCAGCGTCCTCAACGCGCCTCAGGAGTTTTTCGCTCTGATAGGTAAAGGCCAGCTCGGCCCCTTCGCGGTGCATGGCCTCAGCGATGCCCCAAGCTATGGATCGATGACTGGCGATGCCCACAATGAGGGCGCGTTTGCCGGATAGAAATCCCATGAGTCCTCCTAAAATGGCCGGTAGGCCAGTGATGATTTGCCAAGTTTAGCCGAGTCGGTCAATCCGGCGGATACAAGTGCAGAACCTTACCGGGATGCAGCAAGCTGCGGTGCAGGTGGTTCCAGCGTTTTAACTCAGCAACCGTAAGCCGATATTGGCGGGCGATTGACCACAAGCTGTCACCGCGGCGTATCCAATGCACGGCTCCCCAGGCGGGCCGGGGGGCTACCTGTTGCAGGTATCGCAAGTGCAGCCCTCTTGGTAACCACAAGCGATAGCCGGGCCGCAGCAGTTGTTGGGGGTCGATATTGTTGAGACGAGCAATCTGTTTGAGACTGAGCGGATCGATTTCAGATAGATGTAAAGATTTCAAATGAGCATAGCGGTGCAAGCGATAGGGGGCGAAGTGTGACCAGGTTGCTGCTGACAGCATGGCATAGGTAGCGACGAATCGTTGATGTGCCGCAGCAGGGAGTAGCAGATGGTCAGGACCATGCCGGGGCATGCGTCCGTCGAGATAGCCGGCATTGAGCTGGTCGAGATTGCGCCGGCTCATGCCGGCAAGCCGTGCCGCCAGGCCCATATCCAGCGGTGCAGTCAATCGTACCAAGCGTAGACCTGGCAGGTGCTGGCCACCAGGAAGCTGGACATCGAAGCGCTCCGGTTCGCGCACGATGCAGGCGTAGGCCAGCAAGCGCAGTAGATAGTGACGAGCGACGCGTGGCATGGGCCAGTCCGGTACGACCGGCTGCGATGGCGGCATCCCGTAACGCGCGACCCAGTGTTGCACTGCGCCCAGACCCCGGTTGTAGGCCAGTACGGCGAGTCGCCAGTCACCGAATTGCCGGCCGTAGCTGCGAATCAGCCGCGTCGCAGCGAGTGTGGATGCCCACGGATCGCGACGGCCGTCGTAGCCATCAAGCAGATCCAGACCGGACAAGCGAGCTGTGCTGCGACCAAATTGCCACATTCCTACAAACCCACCACGGGCCCGTGCGTCGGGTCGGTAGCTACTTTCCACCAGTGGCAGCAAGGTGAATTCACTGGGGATACCTGCCACTTCCACTAATTGCTGGCCCATGCGGATTAACGGCAGAGCTCTGGCAATCTGCCGGTCGAAATCCCGTGGACGACGGGTGAGACGCTGGGCTGTTCGCAGAATTGCCGGATCGGCATTGCAGCTGGGCATCGCGAAGCCATTACGCATCCGTTGCCATAGCGTGCGCGCGGGTGGGGCGCTTACTGGTGACGGTATTGCTGGGGTTGGAGGGGTTGCAACGAGAAGTGGGGGAGGGGGTGGGGCCAGAGTTGGAACCGTTACGGGAACGGGTCGGGGTTTGGGTTGCCAGGCTGCGCAACCGGAGAGTGCCAGCAAAAAGCCGGTAAGTACCAATTTTTTCATCCGCGAAAGTGATCCTTGGCTTGGCGAAGCAGGGCGAAGCGGTCGATACGGGTCTGGGGTTGGGGCTCGTGTTGTGCGCACCACGCTTGAACGGCGGGCGCGTCCACACGCAGGAATGGATTGCAGCATATCTCACTACCTAGTGTAACCGGCAGGCTTGGCAGCCCCTCATGGCGGCACCGCATGACGGCAGCATAACGGTTCTGCAGGTCGGTGTTGTCGGGGTCTACACTCAAGGCGAAACGTGCATTGGCTAGGGTGTATTCGTGTGCGGCACAGATCAGAGTGGTGGTGCTCAGAGCGCGGATACTATCCAACGAGGATAGCATCTGCGTAGGCGTACCTTCGAATAAGCGACCACAACCGAGACTGAACAGAGTGTCGCCGCAAAATAGCCATTCGTTGAGGTGATAGGCGACGTGACTCAAGGTATGTCCGGGTACGGCCAGCACCTGGGCCTGCACCTGCAGTTTGTCGATATCCACTGTTTCACCATCTTCCACCCTCTGCGAGGCATACCCGATACGTGGGTCATCGGGAGCAATAATCTGGGGATGGTAGCGTTTGGCTAGAGCTGCCACGCCACCCGTATGGTCGGGGTGGTGATGGGTAATCAGGATGCAGCCTAGTTGCCATTGTTGCTCATGCAGCTTGGCTTCCACGGGTTGAGCGTCACCTGGATCGACAGCCAGTGCCACCCCACACTCCGTATCGGCTAGCATCCAGATATAATTATCTTCAAAAGCGGGCAGATGGATCAGTTTGAGCATGACTTTCTCCCTATCCATGCAGATTACCCATTCAGTGGGGCGGATACACAACCGATATTTACCGGATGTACGATTTTTTTCACAATGTACACGGTTCCACATGCAGCCCCTATGAATCCCCATTTTTTTAATCCTCAGTGTGTGCAACGCAGCCTTGCCGGTGAAGCCATAGTGCTGGCCGGCTATCGGCGCCTGGACCCCGATGCTATGGGACTGGAGTTGGCACCCATCCCTCGTCGTGAAGGCAACTCTTCAGGGGTAGATAGAAAATCCGGGCGCTGGGTTTATCTCAACATGGCCGGTTCACGCTGGAGTGGTGAAGTTCATGCGGCAGTCGATGAGGGACTGCCATTCGCCGATGCCAGCTTCAGGGTTCTCATCGTCCGTCACGTCCTCGAATGGCTATCAGATATGCACCCCTTACTGCAGGAATGTGAGCGGATACTGGAGCCTGGCGGACAGATAATTATCGCCGGTTTTCAACCCTACCTGTTGCCTGGGCTATGTATGCGACGTCAGGCTCATCGTTACCGACAGAGCGTGCATCTGCATTGGGGGTGGCAGGCAGGGCGTGAACTATCCGCCCTTGGTATGTCGGATAGGCAAAGTCATTATGCAGGAGGTGGGTACGTGTTGAGTGCTCGAAAGTGGCATTCCGGCGGTCAGGTAATCCGCCTCCAGTTCAAGTCCGAGATACGCAAGCGAGCGGCACCACTCGTGCCTAATTCCAACCGGACTGTTTCGTGAGTACTTCCAGCGTTCGGATCTGGACCGATGGTGCCTGTCTCGGTAATCCTGGCCGGGGTGGCTGGGCGGCATTATTGCGCTGGGGTAATCGGGAACGAATGCTATCCGGTGCCGAGCCGGCGACCACCAACAATCGCATGGAACTGATGGCGGCGATTGTGGCCATCGAGACCCTGCGACGCTCTTGTAAAGTTGAACTAAGTACCGACTCCCAATATCTGCGTCAAGGTATGACCGAGTGGGTGCCGCGTTGGAAGACCAACGGTTGGCGTACCGCCGCCAAGGGCCAGGTTAAAAATCGCGACTTGTGGGAACGTCTGGAGGCGGCCTGTACCCGGCATGATATTGACTGGCGCTGGGTTCGTGGACACAACGGCCACGTTGAAAACGAACGGGTCGATCAGGCCGCTCGTGAAGCTGCAGAAAAACTTCCCCAGGACTTAGCCGAATGAACCGTATCGTGGTGTTGGACACCGAGACGACCGGGCTGGAAGTCTCACAAGGTCACCGAGTGATTGAAATCGGTTGTGTTGAAGTGGTGGATCGGTGTCGCAGCGGGCGTACGTTTCAGCATTACCTCAATCCGGATCGTAGGGTGGATGCGGGCGCTCTGGCTATCCATGGCCTGGATGATTCATTTCTGGCTGAACAGCTGCATTTTGCAGAGATTGCCGAGGCGTTCATAGCCTTCGTCAATGGGGCGGATGTGATTATTCACAATGCACCCTTCGATTGCGGATTTCTTGATGCCGAGCTGGCGCGGCTTAACCCCGAACAGGGTTCCTTGCGTAGCCTCGTAGCGACCATCATCGATACCCTGCCCATGGCGCGCGAGCGCTTTCCGGGTCAGCGCAATTCGCTGGATGCCCTGTGCAAGCGGTTCGATATCGACAATACCAACCGGCAACAACATGGCGCGCTACTCGATGCCGAACTGCTTGCCGATGTCTACCTGGCCCTGACTGCCGGCCAGACAAGCTTGAACTTCAATACCGCAACTCAGGCTAAGGCGTGTCAGGTCGCCAGCAAGCGGAGTACGGCGCACCTCAATTTGCGGGTTCTGCGAGCGACTACCGAAGAATGCGCCCAGCATGAAACCCGGCTCGATGCCCTGGAGAAATCCTCGGCCGAGGGGGCGCTATGGCGGCGCTCGGACTTCAGCGCATCCTGATCAGGATCGCGCTGAGATTATCGCGACTGCCATGTTCCAGTGCAGTCAGCAGTAACTGATCCACACACTCCTGGGCACCGAGTTCCTCGCGTCGCAGCGTCGTATGCAGCGCTAGGGCAGACCAGGGGCCATCAATGCCATCGGTACATAACAGAAAGCGCATGCCTGAGCAGCGTGATCCGGCCCGGGTGTGCACCCGTAGCGTGTCGCTGGCAGTCAGTCCCAAAGCCTGGGTGGCCGTGAGGCCGGCTGCCGGAGAGGATTGCTGCCCACCTTTTGGCGCAGGCTGCACGGACAATGCGGACGCTTCGATCAAGCTCGGATCAGCAGAATGTGCCGGTGTGGCCAACTCAAAACATTGCGGTGGCGCAAGCCAGATCCGGCAGGCCCCCACCCAGGCCAGTTCGAAGCGACTCTCCGTCCAGCGTAGGGCCGCGAGTGTGGCCCCGATCGGTAACGGCCCGGGGTGCTTGTGGGTATGCTCCCGTAATGCCTTGCCAGCATCTTGGATAGCATCTTGCAATGGCATGCCGGTACGCATTCCTTCCAGTACCTGATCGCACACCTGCGCAGCCGCGGCATCGCCGTGACCGGGGCCACCCATTGCATCCACCAGCACACACAAACCGGCCGCCGCATCCACCGAATAGCAATCCTCGTTATAGCTGTGACGCATGCCGGGATGCGTACCGTGACCAATTTCAAGCATGTTGAGCTCGCCAAAACTATGAGCATGCCGAAGTTTGCTACGGTTGTCACGATAAGTCCGTCGACGTATCATTCGCGGCTCCCACCAGGGAACGATCACGGAGAGGTGCCAGAGTGGTCGAATGGGCCGGACTCGAAATCCGGTGAACAGCTTGCTGTTCCGTGGGTTCGAATCCCACCCTCTCCGCCAGAACGACGCTGCCATGTTCCAGGCAATCGCTTCTGAACCGGTTAACTACCATGGTTACCGTAGGTGGGTGAGAACCCACGGAATAAAGATCGGGTTCGACCGAATCGTCGGGAACGATTCGGGACTGCCTTAGGCAGGCCCTGAGTAGCTTTTGTAGGATGTGGTGAGGCACGAACCGCATCAATGGAATCTCGCATCGAAATCAGGGAAAGAGCCATGACCGCCTACCGCCGACCAAAGCAAAAAGGCGCAAGCTATTTCTTCACCGTGAATTGTGCCAAGCGACGTGGAAATAGCCTGCTGGTAGATAATATCGATACGTTGCGGCAGATATTTCGTAGGGTCAAGCAGACTCATCCCTTTGGTATTGATGCCATTGTCATCTTGCCGGAGCATTTGCATTGCATCTGGACCTTACCGCAGGGTGATGCGGATTTTGCTGTTCGCTGGACATTAATAAAAGCGGGATTCTCCCGTCAGATTCCACCCGGCGAAAGGTGTTCGAAAAGCCGCCTGAAAAGAGGGGAGAGGGGCATCTGGCAACGACGCTACTGGGAACACTTGATTCGGGATGAGCGGGATTACCGAAAACATGTCGATTATATTCACTGGAATCCGGTTAAACACGGCTGGGTGACGCGGGCCAGGGATTGGCCGCATTCGAGTTTCCATGCCTATGTGAGACGGGGAACCATTACGGTGGATTGGGCGGATGAACCCAATGAGACATGGGTTGTCGGCGAGTGACGCGATTGATGCGGTTCGTACCTCACCGCATCTTACGAGGTCTATCTGCCGCCGTATTCTGCGGCGGGTTCGTTGACCGCTCCCGTTGTATCCATCTGCAAATACTCCCGCAGCCACGCCGCGAATTCGGCCTCGGCCATCGAGCCTTCGGCGAGAGCAAGCATGTTGAGGTACTTGTCTTCATCGCTGGCGATCAGCTCGGCACCGTTGAGCGACAGAAACACGCGATAACAGACGGGCGCTGTGCGCTTGTTGCCATCCAGGAATGGATGATGGCGTGCTAAGCCCAAGGCGAGGCTGGCGGCGAGGTCAGCCAGGTCAGGGGCTGGGTCGTCGTACGTGTGTAGCGGCTGCGGACGGGCCAGGGCGGAGTCGAGCAGGTTAGCGTCGCGGATACCCGCGGCGACCCCCGTGCTCGGCGAGTT
>QILI01000076.1 GCA_003233305.1 Mizugakiibacter sp. | reverse complement strand
GCCCATCACGTCAGCAACCTGAACGACCGCTCCATTGGTATCGAGCTGGTCAACCGCGGGCGTTGGCCCAACTGGTATCACAGCCAGCAGCAACATATGGACGAAGCCTACCCACCACAGCAGATCGAAGGCCTGCTGGCACTGATCGAAAACCTGCGCGACACCCTGCCCGGTCTACGGCACATTGCCGGCCATCAAGACCTCGATACCCGCGAGATTCCTGCCAGCGACGATCCACAGCAGCAGGTGCGTCGCAAACTCGATCCGGGGCGACAGTTTCCCTGGCCGATGGTGCTTGAAGCGTGTGGCCTGGGCCGACTCAAGCCACTGACCCGGCATGGACCCAGACCCACCATGTTGACACCTATCGGCGACGGCAAGAATGCGTAGTTTGTAGTCACTCGTAAACCGACGCCGTATGCGTTTCTCAAGGCTTGGTTCCGGTGTCACTTGGGTTGTGGGTAACACCGATACAGATTTTGGCATCTCAATAGATCCTGTATTCATAGCCCTGAAATCTATGCTATCCCAGACAGTCAGTGTATGGGCTCGGGTTGACACACACACAGAAGTTGACTCCATCGCACCATAGCGGTGGACTTGACTCATATTGACTACAGACGTAATCTGTATTTTAAGATTACGGGTGTAATTACTATGAATACCTTGATCACTGAAGCCGAAAGCCGGGTCATGGAGGTGTTATGGAAGCGCTCGCCGCTACGCGCCAGCGAGGTGATATCCGCTCTATCTGACTCCTCAGACTGGCACGAGAAAACCATCAAGACCCTGCTCGGCAGGCTGCTGCGCAAAGGTGCTCTCAGCCATACCCGGGAAGGCCAGCACTATCTCTACTCTCCCGCTCTAAGCCGTGGAAACTACGTTACCGCCGTCAGTCGCAGTCTGGTTCAGCGCTTGTTCGATGGCCGGGTAGCACCTCTGGTCGCACATTTCAGCCGTCACGAATCGCTCTCGGCCCGCGATGTGGATGAACTCCGGCAGTTGCTACAGGAAATCGAAGACCATGAGCACTGAACCCCTGCTCCTGCTTCGAGCGCTGATTCTGGTCAGTCTTGCGCTCTCCCTCGTGCTGACCCTGCGCAAGCCAGCGTTACGTCTTATTGGTGCCCGCACCAGTCTGTACCTGTGGCTGCTGCTCCCAACCTTAGCTCTGCTGCCATGGCTACCTGTCGCACCCGTAGCATCACTGCTCGTGATGCAGCAGCTACCCACCATTCTCCTTAGCCCTTCCGCAATCCAGAGCGCTGCATTGTCCCCTGCACCATGGGTCTACTGGATCGTGCTGCTCTGGCTGATCGGAAGCATTACCGCCCTGCTCCACCTCAACGCCAGACATCAGCGTCTGCGCCGGCAGGTCGAAACCATGAGTACTACGGAAATACAGCAATGGTCACAACGGCTACAGCGACTTGCCCAAGGTAAACTGCCACGCATCGCTTGGCATCCACAAGGTCCGGCAATACTCATCGGCTTACCAAACCAACTTCTGCTGCCACATAATCTGGCGCATCAGCATAGTGACGCCGTAATCGACTTGATTCTGCGCCACGAACTCACCCATCATGCGCGACACCACCCGCTGTGGTTACTACTGGGCGAACTCAGCGCTTGCCTGCTCTGGTTTCACCCTCTGGTATGGATCGCCCTGCCCCGCCTGCAACTTGATCTCGAACTGGCCTGTGATGCCACCGTACTCGAGACAACACCCACGCACCGGGCGGACTACGCCCGCACCCTGCTTCACTCGGCACACATCGTGCCGCAATGGAGCCTGATCCCGTGGCACTCTACGCCACATCTCAAGGAGCGACTCATTATGCTCAAGCAACGCCGTATTCATCCACTGATTCGCCGCATCAGCCAAGCCACACTGGCACTGGGCCTCACATCGGTCATCACCCTCGCCTGGGCGGTGCAACAACCATCTGTCGTGCCGGAGCCTAATACCTCGGCACCGACAACCATCTATACGGGGCGGAATTCGAGTCCGTCACCCCGCAACCTCCACTATCCCATTGAAGCGATTAGAAACGGGAAACAGGGTACGGTAATACTGAACGTACTGGTCGGCACCGATGGAATCCCACGCCAGATCAAAATATCGAACAATCAGAAGATTGATCCGCAACTCGCCGCTGCCGCTGCATCAGCTGTATGGAAATTTCGGTTCAAGCCCGGCACCCGGGATGGCCAAACTGTAACTTCGTGGGTGAAGGTGCCGATCACCTACAAACTGAACGAACACTTCACGGTCAAGACCCCAAGCCGGCAGCAGTCAAGTCGCCGTTCGAATACGGACAAACCCCGGGGTGTCGAAAACTTCAGGAAAGCACAATAGAAGCAGTGAGGTAAGTAAGTGTCGGGTCCCGTAAATTTGCATATTCTGTTGATAAATAACTCGTCTCCCGTCCCGCACCGCCGCACAGGGACATGAGCCCGGATGCAACGAAGTGGAATCCGGGACCATGCGCTTCCGCTATCGTTCCATCCCAGATTACGCCTGCGCTCCAGCCAGGCTACGCTTGCTGTGTCTCCCATATACCGGCACTCTGCACCAGAGCAGCACCGGGAACGCCGAGCCCCAGCTCGGCATCTCTGCTAACAGCGCAGAGCCGTGTCAGCAGATAAAGTTAGTCTGCGTCAGTTACCAGAATGTTACAATACGAGACCTGACCCCATTCTTCGCAAACTCGATCCTGGGCCATTGTCTCCATGGCCGGGCGTGCTTGAAGCGCGTGGTTTGTCACGACTCGGCATAAAGGGAACGGTATAAAGAGGAGACATTATGGCTTTGGGATAACAATTTCCCTTGCAATACTTGCAATAAGCCCAAATTGAGCATTAGTATGCCCGTAATGGGCACTGCTACCGTCACAAAGAATTCCCGACCGGCCCGCCGCAAGGCGGCTGCCAAGCTCCCGGCTGCGCCTACCAGCTTGGCCGATGCGCTGTTTACGACGACCAAGCAACGGGTGCTGGCACTTATATTTGGCCAGCCCGGTCGAAGTTTCTACGCAGCCGAACTAATCAAACGAACCGGCTCCGGGTCTGGTGCCGTACAGCGCGAGTTGAAATGGCTAACATCCAGCGGCCTTGTGACAATCCGGTGCATTGGCAACCAAAAACATTATCAGGCCAATCCCAAATCACCGGTGTTCGAAGAACTGTGCGGGCTGGTGAAAAAGACCGTGGCACTGGCCGAACCGGTCCGCGAGGCGCTGGTGCCGTTGAAAGGTCGTATCAAGCTAGCCTTCCTGTACGGTTCAGTCGTCAAGGGCACCGACACGGCTACCAGTGATATCGATATTCTGATCGTTGCCGATGACGTAACCTTGGAAGATATTTATTCAGCATTGGCACAGGTAGAGACAGACCTGAACCGCACGATTAGCCCCACGTTGTATACCCTGCAAGAGTTCACGAAGCGTAAGGCGACTAATAATACATTTCTTACGCGCGTGCTCATTGGCGAGCACTTGACTCTGATAGGCGACGAGAATGAGCTCTTCGCAGCTTGATAATCTTGTGCGGATTGGCCAACTGAAGGTCGAACCACCGTCGGAAACCGAGTGCCAGAGCCTGCTGCAGTCTGGTCTCCGCCGGTTGGATGATGCCGGACGTACAGAACTCAGCCTCGAAAGCCGTTTCGACCTGGCCTACAACGCGGCCCACGCCCTAGCCCTTGCGGCCCTGCGTTTCCGGGGCTACCGGTCGGAATCACGTTATCTGGTGTTTCAATGCCTGCAACACACGATTGATCTGCCCAGCGCACAATGGCGCGTCCTCGACCAGGCACATCGCAAGCGCAATCTGGCTGAATACGAGGGTGATATGGATGTGGATGAACAACTTGTTGCCGCATTACTTCGAGTTGCGCAGGAAGTGGCAAAACGGGTAACAAATTTGGTGACCACGTGATCGGTAGTTGTCAACAATGTTGTCCGTTCTTTCATGCGTCAGCGTCTCAAGGCCAAGCAGTCCGGCTGGTCGCCGGAGCGAGCGTTATCACTGCTGCGCACGATTCAGCACCACCGCATCACCCTCAATAACACTCAGCCCGTTTCGGGGATTCCCTCAATCAATCAGGAACAAGCCGGTATCTTTTCCGCACTGACTATCAAAAAACCCGCCAGCGACAAGTCTTTAGCCCTTTTGTAATGGAGCGATTTGAACCTCACCATCGAAGATTCAATGACTTGTGTCCCTAACTGTCGAACTCGGGGGGTCATAGCAAGCAGGACACCCGCGGTTCCAAGGTCAGCAGTAATATAAAATCAGCCCACCCTTTGTGACTGAGAAAATGGGCCTTTTCGCGTATCGTCAGGACTGCGAATCATCCGTAACCCGTTGAGAATGGTGCCGTTGAGAGGAGTCGAACCTCCGACCTACTGATTACGAATCAGTTGCTCTACCAACTGAGCTACAACGGCACAGGCGGCACATTGTA
Organism: Mizugakiibacter sp.; assembly: GCA_003233305.1. Taxonomy (GTDB): domain Bacteria; phylum Pseudomonadota; class Gammaproteobacteria; order Xanthomonadales; family Rhodanobacteraceae; genus Metallibacterium. The sequence goes on along the minus strand of QILI01000076.1, from coordinate 14,003 downwards.
GGTGGCGCGGGGCCTGCCATACAAGGACCGACCGGAAGATAACTGGACGGATACCGGAGCGTGCTGCTCAGGTGGGGGTACGCAGCTCACGAGGCAGAGCAAAGGTTATGGTTTCAACGGTGCCGTCAAGATTGCGCACGGTCTCTGCGCCGCATTCACGCAAATGGGCAATAACCTCACGTACCAGGCTTTCCGGGGCTGAGGCACCGGCGGTAAGGCCGATACGTGAGTGATCATGCAGCCATTCGGGCTGTACCGCCTCGGGGCCATCGATGAGATAGGCCGGCTTGCCGTGTTTCTCGGCCAGTTCGCGCAGCCGGTTGGAATTGGAGCTGTTGGCGGAACCCACCACCAGTACCATGTCAACTTCATCAGCCAGTCGATTCACAGCATCCTGACGGTTCTGGGTGGCGTAACAGATGTCATCCTTGCGGGGTCCCTGGATCGACGGAAATCGCTGCCGCAAGGCCCCGATGATGGCTTTGGTATCATCCACCGAGAGGGTGGTCTGGGTGGCGTAAGCCAGGCTCGCGGGGTCAGCTGGCACGAGCCTCTCAACATCTCTGACCGCTTCGACCAGATGAATATGGCCTATAAAATCATTGCGCCACTGACCCATAGTGCCCTCAACCTCAGGGTGCCCGGCGTGACCGATCAAGACCACATCCAGTCCGGCTCGGCCCAGCCGGGCGACTTCCATGTGTACCTTGGTGACCAGTGGGCAGGTGGCATCGAATACCCGCAGTCCGCGGGCCTCGGCTTTCTTGCGTACGGCTTGGGAAACTCCGTGAGCACTGAAAATGACGGTGGCATCATCAGGCACCTCGGACAAATCCTCAACAAACACGGCTCCCCGCGAACGCAGATCCTCGACGACGTAGCGATTGTGCACAACTTCGTGACGCACGTAGATCGGTGCGCCGAATGACTCCAGTGCCCGTTCAACGATGGCAATGGCGCGATCCACGCCGGCACAAAACCCCCGCGGATTGGCCAGTACAACTTCCACAACTATCCCTTGTTCAGTTCAGCACATTGCGCTGAGTGATTATCACGCAGAACCTGTTGGTTTGCCCGGAAACAGCGCAAATACCAGCAGCAGTACCGCCCCAATACTGATTGCCGAATCGGCCAGATTGAAGGAAGGAAAATACCATTGTCGCCAATGGACCTGGATAAAGTCGGTCACCTGCCCTGCGTGCAAGCGATCGATCACATTACCCAAGGCCCCGCCGATAATCAGTACCAAAGGCAAGGCTGTGCGCCAAGCATCCCGCGGCGTACGATAGAGACTGTAGGCCAGCGCAATGCTGACGCCCACAGCGATGGCGGTAAACAACCAACGCTGCCACCCCCCGGCCCCGGCCAGAAAGCTGAACGCCGCGCCGGTGTTGAAGGCCAAAATCAGATTGAATACACCGGGAATCACCGGATGTACCTGATAGGGCTGAAAGTGCTCCAGTACCCAAAACTTGCTAGCTTGATCCAGCCCAATCACTAGCAACGAAAGCCACAGCCAACTTAGTGCATTGGGAGATCCAGGCGACTTACTCATAGGTGGTTCCAAAATCAGAAATAGCGGCGCTGTTCACCCTTGCTAGCAACGTTGCTCACACAACGGCTGCATAGTTCGGGATGGGCAGGATCGATACCTACATCGGAGCGGTGATGCCAACAACGCACGCATTTTGTAGCGTTGCTGCGCTGGACCTGCAAGCCGATTTCTCCACAACCGGGCAAATCAACCACCACGGTATTATCCAGTCGCTCGGTAACCGGCAGTAATTGGAAATCCGAGACCAGAAAGAAGAACCGCAGCTCATCGGCGACCTCGGCATAACGCTGTAGCAAGGCCTCCGGCACCCAGGCTTGCACCGTAACATCCAGTGAAGCGCCCACTTCTTTCTGCGCACGCATGGTTTCGGTCATGGCCGTGACCCGCTCACGCAGGGCAAACAGATCATCCCAGAAGCCGCTGTCAGCAGCCTGATCGATCGTAGCTTGCAGCTCTGTATACCAAGTGGAAAACAGTACCGAAGGCTCACGTTCGCCGGGCATGTGAGTCCAGATTTCTTCGGCAGTGAAGCTCAGAATCGGTGCCAGCCAGCGCACCAATGCTTCGAGAATACGCAACATCGCACTCTGCGCACTACGCCGCCCATGGCTGTTTTCCTGCATGGTGTAGAGCCGGTCCTTGGTGACATCCAGATAAAAGGCCCCCAGATCGTTGCTGCAGAAATTGGCGATACGCTGCACCACATCGGCATAATCGCAGCGCTCATAGGCGGCTGTGATCTGCTGCTGCAGAGCGTGAGTGCGGGCGATGGCCCACTGATCGAGTAGTAGACCGTCTTGGTTGGCGCAAAGGTCATGCTGTATATCGAAGCCATCGAGGTTGCCCAACAGAAAGCGGCTGGTATTGCGGATACGGCGGTAGATGTCAGCAACCCGTTTGAGAATCTCATCCGACAGCGAAATCTCTGCCGCATAATCGGCCGAGGCAATCCACAAGCGCAGAATATCGGCACCATAGCGATCAATCACAGACTGCGGCTCGATACCGTTGCCGAGTGACTTCGACATCTTGCGGCCTTTGGCATCCACCGTGAAACCGTGGGTAAGTACCTGCTGGTAAGGCGCATGACCATGCATGGCCACCGAGGTGAGCAACGAGGACTGAAACCAGCCGCGATGCTGGTCGGAACCTTCGAGATACATCACCTCGTAGTGACGGGCCGTACCCTGACCTAGCTCCGCTCGCTGTGCCAGCACACAGGCGTGGCTGGCTCCGGAATCGAACCAGACATCGAGTACATCCGGCAATTTGTCGTACTGGTCGGCCTCGTCACCCAGCAGCTCGCGGGCATCAAGATCGAACCAGGCATCAATACCCCCCTGCTCGACTCGCGTAGCGACCGCTTCGAGTAGCTCAACGGTACGGGGGTGCGGCTCACCGCTGTTCTTGTCGACGAACAAGCCGATTGGTACCCCCCAGGTCCGTTGCCGGGAAATGCACCAATCCGGTCGATTTTCAACCATGGCCCGGATCCGCTCCCGGCCCCAGCCGGGAATCCAGTGCACCTGATCGACGGCTTGCAGCGCAGCACTACGCAGCCCATTGCTATCCATGCCGATAAACCACTGTGGGGTGGCCCGGAAAGCCACCGGCGACTTATGCCGCCAGCAGTGTGGATAGCTATGTCGGAGGCTGTCGGAGGCCAGCAGAACGCCACGTTCACGCAGCAATTCGGTGATGGTCTGGTTGGCCTTCCAGATGTGCTGTCCGGCAAAGGTTTCGGTATCGGGGAGAAACACGCCACGAGCATCGATAGGATTGAGTACTTCCAATCCGTACTGACGGCCGGCAATAAAATCCTCCTGCCCATGGCCGGGGGCCGTATGCACCGCACCGGTACCGTCTTCAGCCGAAACATGTTCGGCCAGGATCACCGGCACCTGACGGGCATAGAACGGATGCTGCAGCAACTGCCCTTCTAGCTCGTGCCCACAAACCCGACCCAGAACGCGCCCATCCTCGATGCCATAGCGTTGCAAGGCCGTTTCGACCAGTGCCGCGGCGATCACCAGCCATTGAGGCTGCCCGTTCACGGACGGACCCTCAACCAGGGCGTAGTCCAGATCGGCATGCAAAGCCACCGCCATGCTGGCCGGCAGCGTCCACGGCGTGGTGGTCCAGATCGGTATGGCGACGCGGGCGTTACCGACCTCGACACCAAACGTCTTGGCCAGTGCCTGGGCATCGACGGCGGCATAAGCCACATCGACGGCCAGCGACTCCTTGTCACGATATTCGATCTCGGCTTCGGCCAGGGCCGAACCGCAGTCAAAACACCAGTGCACCGGCTTGGCCCCACGCAGCAAATGGCCGCGGTCGATGATCCGTGCCAGTGAGCGCAGGGTGTCGGCCTCGTAGGTGGTATCCATAGTTCGATACGGGTGCTGCCAGTCTCCCAGCACCCCCAGCCGTTTGAAACCCCGACGCTGCAAATCAATCTGTAGCGTTGCATAAGCCCGGCACTGCTCACGGAAGGCCCGGGCATCAAGCTTCTCGCCAGGCTTACCGTATTTCTTTTCCACAGCTATCTCGATCGGCAGCCCATGGCAGTCCCAGCCCGGCACATACGGCGCCCGAAAACCCGCCAACAACCGGGATTTCACGGTAATGTCCTTGAGAATCTTATTGACCGCATGACCAAGATGAATGGCCCCGTTGGCATAGGGTGGCCCATCATGCAGCACGAAAACCTTGTCACGCTGGGCGGTATAGGCCTGTATAGCGTCATACAGCGAATCTTTCTCCCATTGTGCCAGCCACTCGGGCTCACGCTTGGGGAGATTGCCACGCATGGGAAAATCAGTGGCGGGAAGATGAATGGTGGTTTTGTAATCCTGGCTCACACGTTCTCTCCGGCCGCACTGGCGGCCAATCCCAGCAGGGATCGCGCTGCAGCGGCATCATGGTCGATCTGGTGCTTGAGCGCATCCAGGGTGGAAAAGTTTTCTTCGTCGCGCAGTTTGGCGACAAACTCGACAGACAGGTGACGACCGTACAAGTCGCCGTCGAAATCGAATAAATGGGCTTCGAGTAGGGGCTCCTTGCCTGCCAAGGCTGGACGTACACCGAGACTGGCCACCCCCGGCATAGGCTGCTGACTCACGCCGTGAACCTGGACTGCAAAGATCCCCCCAATCGGAGCCACCCGATGTCCAAGTCGCAGATTGGCGGTTGGGTAGCCCAGCTGGTGTCCCAACTGCATGCCACGCACCACCCGCCCGCCGATAGTGAACGGCCGTCCCAAAAGGCGACTGGCATGCGCAAAATCACCTGCTGCAAGCGCCTCGCGAATCCGTGAGCTGGAAATCCTTTCCTCACCCAGGGAATGTGTTTCCAGGGCATGCGCCGAGAATCCCCATTGGCTACCCAACTGCTGCAACAGGTGCAGATCACCCTTGCGGCCATGGCCAAAACGGAAATCCTTGCCTACCCAAACCTCCTTAGCTCCCATCCGGGCGCATAGGATGCGTTGTACAAAATCCTCGGCAGACATCGCCACCAAGCCCGCATTGAAGCGCAACAACAAGGTACGGCGCATTCCAGCCGTCGCAAATCCTTGTAGTTTGTCACGCACTGAACCCAGCCGTGGCAGAGCGGCTCCCTGATTAAAATAGGCTCGTGGCAAGGGTTCAAAGCTGATCACCGCAGGCAGCAGGGATTGTGCCAGTGCCCGTTCGCGCACCCGCGTTAGAAGGGCCGTATGCCCCCTATGAATTCCGTCCAGTGCACCCACGGCCAGCACTGCACCGCCGGGGGCCAGACAGGGTCCGGAAATATCCCGATATATACGCATCATTCGCTCAGTATGGTGCAGCGCGGCAGGAGCCATCAAGCCTCCCGCAACTCATGCCAGCGAAAGCCCATGATCAGCAGACTCGCAAGGTAGGCAAGTCCACCTGCCAGCAACAAGGCTGCAAGGTGCCAAAGACGGGTGAGCGTACCAACATTGCTCCAATCAGGCCAGATCCAGCGTCCCAGTAACAACACCCCGGCCAGAACCACGCTGGCGATCAGGGTGCGCAGAAAATTCCAACGCCAACCCGACTGCGCGGTATACACTCCGTCGCGGCGCAAAGCGAGCCACAGTTGGGTGAGATTAAGGTATCCTGCCAGAGCACTGGCCATACCCAAGGCCATATGCAAACCGGGGGTATGGGCAAGGGTGTATAGCAGGCCCTGGCGCTGCCATTCCGTGTCGGCCCAAAACCACAGCAAACCACCTACAAACAGTATGCTCAAGAGCATATTGGCAACCATCGCCACCACTGCAGCCCGCACCGGTGTACGCGTATCCTGGCGAGAATAGAAGGCTGGTGCCAGCACCTTGATCAGGGCAAAAGCCGGCAATCCGAAACTCAAAGTGGTCAGCGACAAGGTCGCCATCTCGGTATCGAAAGGGGTATAGCGGCCGTGCTGGAATAAAGTAGCCACCATCGGCCCGGCCAGCAGTACCAGAAACACCATGGCCGGCATGGCAATAATCAAAGCGGTACGCAATCCCCAGTCCAAAGCCTGATGAAACCCTGCGCTATTGGTCTCCACATGATGACGGGCCAGACGGGGCAAGATAACGGTACCCAGAGCCACGCCAAACACCCCCAAGGGAAATTCCATCAGCCGATCCGATTGGGCCAACCAGGTCTGCGACCCGGCGACCAGAAAGGAGGCAATCACTACGTCCAGAAGCAGATTGATCTGCGCAACTGACGAACCGAACAAAGTCGGCAGCATCAAGTGCATGATCTTACGAACATCCGGGTGCCGCCAACCCCAGCGCGGCCACGACAGCATGTGCAAGCCACGCAAGGCAGGCAGCAACAACAGCAGTTGTAGAATCCCTGCCAATAGGATCGCCCAGGCCAGGGACTGAATGGGTATCTGCAGATGCGGTGACAACCATAGTGCCGCAGCGATCATGCACAGATTCAGGATCACCGGAACAAAAGCCGGCAATGCAAAACGGTGATTGGCGTTGAGTACCCCTGAGGCCAAGGCTGTCAGCGATATGAACAGTAAAAATGGGAAGGTAATGGGCAACAGCTGGGTAATCAGCTTAAAGCGCAGCGGATCATTAGCCACCCCAGGGGCAACCAGATGGGCCACGCCGGGAGCAAACCAGATACCCAGGGCCGTGACCACCATCAAAATGCCACCCAAAGTGCCGGCCGAACGGGCCACAAATTGGCGCAATGCTTGCTCGTCGCCACGCCTGCGCACTTCGGTAAAAACCGGAATAAAAGCCAGCGAGAACGCCCCCTCGGCAAACAGACGACGCAGGAGATTGGGAATCCTGAAAGCTACCCAAAAGGCATCGGTCGCCGCATTGGCACCAAATACGCTGGCAATCACCACCTCGCGAAGCAAGCCCAGCAAGCGCGACAGAAAGGTCATCGAGCTGAAAGAAGCCAGCCCGCGCAGCAGACTTGGTGATTTCACCTCCATGCCTCACCCTTATGACATGGATTGACTTGCACCGGAGGGGTGCTCATAATTGCACTCTTTTTCAGCATCCCCGCATCGGGAGTTCCATCTTGGCCAATATCAAGTCCGCGAAAAAACGTGCTCGTCAATCTGAAAAGCGCCGCCTGCACAATGCCAGCGCCCGTTCGATGGTGCGTACCGCCATGAAGAAAGTTGTCAATGCTATTGAGACCGGCGACAAGCAGGCTGCTCAAGCTGCTTACCAAGCCGCTGTACCGTTGATGGATCGTTACGCCGCCCGGGGTCTGATCCACCGTAACAAGGCAGCCCGTCATAAAAGTCGCCTGAATGCCCATATCATGGCACTTGACTGAAGCGTTCCAGACATTTTTGCCAGACTGGAAAAAGCCGGTTCGTGCCGGCTTTTTCTCTGCTCTGAGGCAAGCAGCCAGTAACTGGCGTACCACGGCGCACCATGGCAGATCGGCAATCATCGCCGGCTGGCCGGCACTTATTTCATTCGTCGCGATCTGCAAAACGTGGGTCCAGCCTGATATCGGGTGAGGATACTTCGAGCTGCCTGCTGCGTTCTTCATCGAAGTAGCTTTGCGCAGCCAGGCACACTTCGCGAGTCCCCTCCCGACTGACTGCCGAAATCACAAACCAGGGCGCTTGCCATTCTAGCGCCTGCACGATGTCCTGGGCGCGTTGCTGACGATCTTCTGTGGCCAGCAGATCGGCCTTGTTCAAGAGTAGCCAGCGTGGCTTGTCCATCAACGCCGGATCGTATTGCCGCAGCTCGGCTTCGATGGCGCGAACCTGTGGTACTGGATCCGACCCGTCAATAGGCGCGATGTCTACCAGATGCAGCAAGAGCCGGGTACGCGAGACATGCTTGAGAAACTGCAAGCCCAATCCCGCACCTTCTGCTGCCCCTTCGATTAAGCCCGGTATGTCAGCGATGACAAAACTTCGGTGGGCTTCGATCCGGACCACTCCGAGATGGGGGTGCAAGGTCGTAAAGGGATAATCGGCCACCCGTGGTGTGGCTGCAGACACCGCCCGGATAAAGGTCGATTTGCCGGCATTGGGAAAGCCGAGCAGCCCTACATCCGCTAACAGTTTCAGCTCAAAATGGAGTTCTCTATCATCCCCAGGCGTGCCCGGTGTAGATCGGCGTGGGGCCCGATTGACCGAGCTCTTGAAATTTATGTTACCCCGGCCACCCCGGCCACCCTGGGCCACTTTCAAACGCTGCCCGTGGTCGATGAGATCACCAATCAGCTCCCGCGTATCCTGGTTGATGACCATGGTTCCCACAGGCACCCGGATAACACGGTCCTCACCGGACCGGCCCGTCATCTGCTTGCCCCTGCCGTCCTGTCCACGTTGCGCGCGAAAGATGCGCTGATGGCGAAAATCCACCAGCGTGTTGAGATTTTCATCAGCCTCCAGCCAGACCGAACCTCCCGCGCCCCCGTCACCACCGTCAGGCCCACCAAAGGGAATGAACTTCTCACGCCGAAAACTCACGCAGCCGTTGCCACCATCACCGGCTTGCACACGCATCGTGGCTTCATCAACAAATTTCATGGATGGCTTCCAGGCTATGGCAAAGTAACGTCGGACATTCTAATGCCAACCCATGAAAAACCCCGCACCAGGCGGGGTTTCTCTGCGTACTGCCGAACCCATATCAGGCATTCGGAACAACATTGATGGTACGCCGGCGTTTGGGGCCTTTAATGGTAAATTCGATTGTTCCTTCCGTCAACGCAAACAGGGTATGGTCACGTCCACAGCCGACCCCTGTACCGGGATGAAACTGGGTACCACGCTGTCGCACGATGATATTTCCGGGTTCCACCAGCTGCCCACCATACAGCTTGACGCCAAGGTATTTCGGGTTGGAATCACGACCATTACGACTGGAACCGCCAGCTTTTTTGTGTGCCATGAGTGATGTCTCCTCAGTTCAGCTCGCGCTGATACCGGTAATTTCGATTTCGGTGTAGTACTGCCTGTGCCCCATCTGCTTGCGATGGTGCTTGCGGCGGCGGAACTTAACGATGCGTATCTTGTCAGCGCGGCCATGCGCCCGCACCTTGGCGGTCACACTGGCCCCTGCAATGACCGGCGCGCCCAACTGTACGGACTCACCCTCGCCCACCAACAACACTTTGTCGAAGTTGATACTGGCGTCTACATCGGCAGGTAGTTTTTCCACGCGCAGGATTTCACCCTGCATCACGCGGTACTGCCTGCCACCGGTTTCGATGACTGCGTACATGTCTGGTCGCCTCTGTGGTTATTCTGTGGGACAAGAAAGCCGCTAAATATAGCGCCATGCAGGCTATCGCGTCAAACAGCAACCCCATCGCAAGAATGATAGAAGTAACCACATGATAGGCCAGCAGAATAACAGATGCGCCTCAATGAGGGCTCCTTTATGCTGGCACGCAGCCGTAGATCACTCTTCGAACTACCGCTCTGATGCAGCGCAGTAAAATCTAAGAACGTCACACCATCTCTCCCCTCAGATTACGCTCACGTTCCAGCTATGCGCGGCACTTCGCTGAATTTCCACCTACTGACACTCTGCGTCGTACCCCCCTACCGCTTCACGCAAACCAACAAAATAGAAGTTGTCCAGCAAGGTCCATTCGGCCCCGACAACAAGTGTTGCCTGCAAGCGTCTCGGACAGAGCAGAGGGAAAAATACCGGTGTTCATGCTGACGGGATGGACAGAGACAGACTATTGTAAGATTCCTCGCACGTTGCGACCACGCAACCCTTGATAAGGATTCGAGATGACCCAGGAAACGTTCGATTTTGTCGTTATTGGCGCCGGCAGTGGGGGCATCGCCGCCGCCAACCGCGCGGCCGCACATGGCGCACGAGTCGCTATTATCGAACCGGGCAAACTCGGCGGTACCTGCGTCAACCGCGGCTGCGTACCCAAGAAATTATCATGGCTAGCCGCACGCACGGCGGAGGATATGCGCAACGCCGACGGTTACGGTTTTTCCATCCCGCCACCACCGCATGATTTTGCCGTCTTGCGCCAAGCGCGCGATAACTATATCGCCTATCTGAACGAACACTATGCCAAAGGCCTGGCCGGCAACAACGTGTGCCTGATCCATGGCCGTGCCCATTTTGTCGATGCCCACACCCTCGCTATCGGCTCCCGGCTATTAAGCGCTACCCACATCCTGATTGCCACCGGCGCCCGCATCCGCCCACTGGCCATTCCCGGCGGTGAACTGGCTTTCACCTCAGATGATTTTTTCACACTGAACACGCGCCCCGAGCGGGTCGCCATAATTGGTGCCGGCTACATCGCCGCCGAGTTTGGCGGCATCTTTGCAGCTCTCGGAAGTCATGTGGACATGTACCTGGGCGGACGTCGCCCGCTGGCGCACTTCGATCCGTTCATCGGCGATCACTTCGGCGAGGCACTAGAGCGAGTAGGCATCCACTGCCTTGCAGCCGGTGTCGTAAAACTCGAGCGTGACACAGGGGGGTTCCGGGTCCACACCGATGAATCACTGCACACCGATTATGACGGGGTATTTGCGGCCATCGGGCGCATTCCCAATACCGAGGGATTGGAACTCGCGAAGGCCAACGTGGAACTCGATACCGGCGGAGCCGTCCGGGTCGATACACTGCATGCCACTTCGACAGCGCACATTCATGCCGTAGGCGATGTAACCGGTCGCGCCTATGCACTGACTCCGGTTGCCATTGCCGCCGGTCGCCGTCTTGCGGATCGACTGTTCGGCGGTGCGCTGCCATGCCCAATCGATCCCGACTTCATCCCGAGCGTCGTATTCAGTCATCCACCTGTCGGCAGCGTGGGACTGACCGAACCCGAAGCCCGGGCTCGGCACGGCGATGCCGTGCACGTTTACAGTACGCGTTTCACACCGTTATCCTCGGCATTGATCGCAGAAAAGCAACGGGCCGCCATCAAACTGGTGACCCTGGGTCCGAATGAGCGCGTCATCGGCTTGCACATCATCGGCGAGGGGGCCGACGAACTACTGCAGGGTTTCGCGGTCGCGATCCGCATGGGTGCCACCAAGCGCGACTTCGACGAGACCATTGCCATCCACCCCACCACGGCAGAAGAAGTTATAACGCTGCACTGACGGGAGGCACCGCTGACCGATCATTACGTCATTTATCCACCCCGGATTACGCTCACGCCCTGTCCGGGGGCCACATGCTGGATCCCAGGTCGCTGCCCGGGATAACGGGGTTTTTTGTAGTACCCGCGGTATTTCTTGTTATTTCCGCGCAGGCGGGAATCCACCCGACCCGGAGCACGTTTGATACTCGCTCGGACGCTGTCGCCAGTACGTGGATCCCGGGTCTTCGCCCGGGATGACAGAAAAAGCATTGCACATCGCCCGGGATGATAAGAACCAGAGGTGCCGGGGATGGCAGAACCAGAAGCGCCCACGGCAAATGGGCGGCCTGCTCAACAATGGATACCGAATCTGTAAGTTACAAAGAAAGGTTCAGTGCCAGCAGGGCAACAATCAGCGTCACCAATACCCAGGTGGCATAGAGCGTAACGGCCCCCTGGTGCAACCAAGCCAATGACCGCCCAATCGCTTTTACCGCATCTGCCACCGGGTTCAAGAGCCAACGGTCAACGAAGTGAATCATACGCGTTTCGCGTTTGAGACCGATACGGAAACCACTTTGTGAGTATTGCTGCTCTTGCACAACGGGGCGTAATAATGAGCCGAAAAGTACCCGTGCCGGGGCAGAAAAGGCCGTAGCGGTATAACCCATCTGCGGTTGCAGGCTCGACAGACCGGCATCCCAGGCCCTAACTCGGCGGGTACTATGGTGTCGGCGCAGCAGCCGCGTCACCCCCCAGACAACCAGCAATAACAGAACGATCACCACGAAGGCCAGTGCCGTAGACATCGCAAAAACCACCGGCGTAGTCGCCCCACCTGAATGCACGATCACCAATGAACGCAACGGCACCACCCCGCGTCCAACCTCGGCGCCTATCCCTGACAAGGTAGTGGCTAGTCCAGGAGGCAGCCCATGGGGAGTGCCGAAAAAGGCTGGCACCAGTGCCACAGTAGGGTTGGCCCCGGCCAACGGGCGAACCAGTTTCCCCAGTATCGGGATCACCGCTGTAGCCAGCACCCCCAGCCCAAAACTAATCACCACCAGTCCCCACATCGGAATGGTTGCGCTTAGCGGTGCCGGCTTTGCTGCAGCGACAACTTGGGAACGTGGTCGCCCAAGCAGTGCCGAGCCCGCCAGCATGACAAAGCAGGTCAACGCCAATCCTGCCGTCAAGGCCAGCATCGCCCCCGAAAGCGCAAAGATGGCCCGTACCGGTAAGGAAGCAATCTGCACCACTCGCAACAGCGATTCAAACAGCAGCCACTCGCTGACAAAACCATTGAAAGGCGGTAGTGCCGCGATCGCCAACGCCCCGATGAGAAAGGCTGTGGCAAACACCGGCATGCGTCGCATCAACCCGCCCAGGCGGTCCAGATCATGGGTGCCCGTCGCCTGGTCAATTCCAGCCGTTCCCACAAATAACAGCGTTTTGTAGGTCGAATGGTTGATCATGTGATAGAGCCCGGCTACCAAAGCCATGCCCCCCAGTACCGGGTGGCCCAGTGACACAAAGGCAAAACCCGCCCCCAATGCCGCCACTATGATTCCCAGATTTTCGATTGAACTCTGCGCCAGCAAACGCTTTAGATCCGACTCGGTCAAGGCATAAACGATACCGGTCAAGGCAGTCGTAGCGCCGACCAGAAGAACCAGCAAGGCCATCTGTGGGTGGTGGCTCACAATAGGCCCGTCGATGACGAACAGGGCAAAAACACCGAGGTTGAGCGTGGCCCCGGAGAGAATCGGGGAAACCGATCGCGGCGCCGAACCGTGTGCTTCAGGCAGCCAGGCATTGACGGGAACAATGCCAGCCTTGACCCCAAAGCCGAAAAAAGTGAGCAGAAAAGCCACCCACAAGGTGCTTGTGGGGAGCTGCTCTCCTGCCGTCAAGATGGCAGACAACGACGTGCTGTGGGCGTGAGAGGCGAGCAGGAAGAGACCGGCCATGCCAGCCAGAGTTCCAGCTTCGCTCAACATCAAGGTCAGATAGCCCGCCGCCACCGGGCGCGCATCCCGGGTATGAAAGGTGACCAACGCCCAGATCGACAGTGCGCTGATTTCCCAGAAAAACACAAAAGCCACTATATCGGCTGCTGTAAAGAAGGCGAGCATACCGGCGTACAGAATTGCGACCAGAGTGAGAAACAGGGCGGCCCGCTGCCGTGAATACTGATTCGCATCACGAACCAGCAAGGGTGTCGCAGCCAGAAATACGGTGGCCGTAACAATGAGAAACAGGCCGCGCAATGGATCCAGCACAAAGCTGATCGATTGCAACAACGAAAGATGCCAAAGAATGACCGAGGTACTACCGCCACTCACTATGGCCACAACACCGGCAATCACCATCAATACACTCGCCACTATGAAAGTGGTGCCGCTAGCCCAAGCTCTCACCCGGTGCGGCGTAAGCCAGGCCACCACAATGCCCACGGCCAGAACGGCAAAAGAAGCGATATACCAGATCATGGTTTGAGGGCAGCGCTGCCCACCTCCGGTTGTAGCTGCCCGGCGACCTGCAGCAGGCCCTGGATGATTGCCAGGGGCGAGGGGGGACACCCAGCGATGACAAGATCCACGGGCAGCACTTCTTTCACGCCCCCAAGGCTGGCAAAACTCTGACCAAAGACCCCACCGTTGATCGCACAGACCCCCATCGCCACCACTCGCTTGGGTTCCGGCATCGCCTCATACGTCTTACGCAACGGCAGGCGCATCGCCTCGGTGACCGGCCCGGCAACCAGCAACACATCGGCATCACGCGGTGTCGCAGTGATGAAAATGCCGTAACGGTGCAAATTGTACGGCGGTGCATCAAGTAGGCGTACCTCGCCCATGCACGCA
>QILI01000037.1 GCA_003233305.1 Mizugakiibacter sp. | reverse complement strand
ATGGGTTGGCACAATCGTGGCTATTTGCCACATTTCGACGCGCCCTGCGTGCTGCAATCCATTACCTTTCGTTTGGCGGACTCGTTGCCACAAGAGAAGCTCCGGGAACTGGAGAGGGAACTCGCCGTCAAGCCGGGTACTGAACGGGATGCCGCACGGCGCCGCGCGATTGAGACATGGCTGGATGCAGGCATCGGCTGCTGCGCACTGCGCCATCCTGAACTGGCGATGTTGATGCAGGAGACTTTACTTAAATTCGATGGCAACCGTTACCGGCTACTGGCTTGGTGCGTGATGCCCAATCATGTTCATGTGCTGATTGAACCCATCACGTCCTTGTCGAAAATCGTCCAGTCGTGGAAATCATTTACAGGACGTTGGGCACTGGCGCGTAATACCAAGCTGGGACTCAATATTCCCGGGAAGCCGTTCTGGATGCGGGATTACTGGGATCGCTACATTCGTCATCAGCAACACCTGGATGCCGTGGTGGCGTATATCCATAACAATCCCGTGGCAGCGGGGCTTTGTGGGCAACCACAAGCATGGCCTTGGTCAAGCGCTGGGTATTTCGGAAACCATGTGCAAGGGTTGCGCAGCGACCAAGCAGGGAGTGAATAGGCCGAGCTGGGGCTCGGCGTTCCCAGAGAGCAAAATCATAAGTGACATGGTTACCTTCGAAGCGGATGCCCTAGTGTCGGGATCCGGCTAGAGAGCACCGGGCTATGGGCAGTATTCCCGTTTCCTCCAGAGCATCAAGGGAGAGACACTCCAGAAAACGGGAATAAAACGCCGGAACGGCTTCTGGAAGCGCTGGGAGCGCATCCCGATCTGGCCCTGACGGATGATGTGGCCAAGGCTATTGGCAAACCGGTGTGCACGGTCAAACAGGCCAGTGCCAAACGGGTGAAAAAGGGACGTCTGCGCCGGGCGGGACCCCGCAAGGGCGGCCGCTGGGAAGTCATGAGTTTCGTACCGCAAGGGCGGCAGGGAGGCGTGACACCGCAGAACGGCGGCACGAGGGGAAAGAGTAGCTGATTCAGCGCGGTTCATTACATAAGGGAATAAAATCTTGCCATAGTAAACGCAGTGTTTACTATGCGGAGAAATGTCTCCTATATGAAAGGTAGATAGCACTATGGTGTTCCCTGATTACTCCGCCCGCGCCGGCCGCTATGTGCGTCAGCCGAACGGATACTTGGCGTTCATGCCGGCGCAGCTTCCACCGGCCCCCCCCGATCGGCCTGGAAGGTGAGTTGCAACAACTGCTATCGCAGGCAGACCGGGCGTTGGGCCGACTAGATGGATCCATCCAGACCCTGCCATATCCCGATCTGTTCGTGGCCATGTATGTGCGCAAGGAGGCCGTGCTCTCCAGCCAGATTGAGGGTACGCAGAGTTCGCTTTACTACGCGAGCAGCACCGCCAACTTATCACCGATCAATTCGGCCGGGCCGCGGGTAACGGGCACCGCGTGCTGGAATATCTGTACCAACACCCGATTGTCCAGGTCGCCGAATTGCGGCCACTGATTAAAACCACCTACCCTGCCGCTAACAAGCTGGTACGCCAGTTCATCGAACATGGGGTGTTGCAGGAAATGACCGGCCAGAAACGTAACCGGCGTTTTATTTATTGTGATTATATCGACCTGTTTCATGACGGACAGGGCCCGGCGGAAAATCACGATGACTAGCGTCGGCCAGCGGAAAATCCTCACCCAGCAACGGGTGATTGCGTTCTTCACTGATGCACTCGGCTATGTCTACCTCGGCCGTTGGCAAGACCGCGAAGGCAACATCGAGGCAGCCCTGCTCACCGATTGGCTGAAGCGGCGAGGCCTTCGACGATATGACACTCATTCAACTGATCTTCGAGCGCGGCGAGGCCGCCGGGAGGAACTGAATCGGGCCCCGTTGGCACACGAAACGTGGCGGTATTAAGGAGATTGTCTTACCCGCCGGTCAGTTCATGTCTTTGGCCGACTCGGTCTGCACTGCAAATTCAAGCGTCACGCGCAAGCCGGGGCCGGCATCTTCCAGGTGCAATTCGGCGTTATGCAGCTCGGCGATAGCCCGTACCAGGGCCAGGCCCAGGCCAGAACCGGGCATATGGCGGCTGCAGTCGAGTCGATGGAAGGGTTTCAGTACGTTTTCGCGCTGGTCTGCAGGGATGCCAGGGCCATCGTCACTGACCCAGGCGAGGATATGTGATGCCCGCCGCTGCAAGCCAATGGTGATATGCCCACCGGCCGGGGTATGGCGCATGGCGTTCTCGATCAGGTTAACGAAAGCCTGGGCCAGCAATTCGCGATCGCCCACCACGTGAATGGCAGAGGCGATGTCACTTTGTAGATCATGCGCTTCATCTTCGGCTACGACAGCATACATTTCTGTCAGCTCGCTGAGCAGGGTACTGAGGTCGACCGTGGCAAAACCGTCCCGGGCTTCTCCCGATTCAATGCGTGCTATGCGCAGCAAAGCCTGGAAGATATTGAGCAGTTCATCGATATCGGCCAACGCCTCATCGAGAGTTTGTTCGAGTTGTTCGCCGCTGGGTGGATGCGCGCGAGCTTGCTCGAGTTTGCGCCGCAGGCGGGTCAGCGGAGTGCGTAGATCATGGGCAATATCGGCACCAATGCGCCGTACTTCGGCCAGCAGCGCTTCGATGCGATCGAGCATTTGGTTGACCGTGCCGGCGATATGGTCAAATTCATCGCCGCTACCCCCCACCGGCATGCGCCGACTCAACTCACCGCCACGAATGATCGTGGCTACCTTGGACATCTCACTGGCACGGCGTAGCAATCGGCGACCCACCAGCACCCCGAGCAACAGGGACAGGAGCACGATGAGCAGCAGCGCACTAAGAAATATCTTGCCGGCACTTTCCTGCATCTGGTCGATATAGAAGCGATCACGGCCAACTACCAGCAAAGCACCTTGGGGGGTGCGCAGCGCATAAAGCAGCAGGGTATGGGGAGTGAGCTGCTGCTGCCGGGCGATGGGGGTGACCCGTGGCATGACCGTCCACTCAGACCAACCCAAATGCAGCGGTTGATGATTCAGGTTACCTGCCAACTGGATGCCATCAAACCCATACAGCGCGTACCAACGAGGCAAGGGCGCATCCAGATTTACGCGCTCGTCGATCTCGGTACGCAGGGTATCCAGGCCCTGATGTTTGGCCAAGGCCACCAGATCCAGGGCATCCGTACGTATATCATTGCGCAGCCGGGTCTGGCTTTCTCGCGTAAACCCCACATACATGGCGGCGGCCATGACCACCGAGGCAAAGGTAAACAAGCCGGCCAAAAGCATGGCCAGGCGAAAGGCGCTGGTGGTCCGCGCAGCCTGACGGGTCGTGGAGGAGGCTTGCGAAGGCAGGGAGCGGCGGGGCAGAATTTTCACGGATTAGTGGTGAACAGGGCAGTCTGTTGAACGATAAGGAACGTCTAAAAACCTACTGCACGAACCGCTTGCGGTGTCGGGTGCTCGTTCGCGCCTCGCCTATCCACTTGATATGTCTCGTTGCTCACTCCGCGACTCCTGGTACTCGGCCCGCTCGTGACGGTTTTGAGAAGTTCCCGATAATTCGAGTCAATCCAGGCCACTGGATCCATGCTCTGACAAGCGCTCAGCTATTGGTACAGGGGGCGCGCACTCGGTACCCATAGCCACGTATGGTTTCGATCAATTCCCCCTGTCCTTTACAGTTTACCTTGTTGCGCAAACGCGACATATTGGTTTCTACCACGCTGGTCCGGGGGTCAAAATGAAAGTGCCAGACCTGCTCCAGCAGCATGGTCCGGGTCACAACCTTACCGGCATGCTGCATGAGAATTTCCATTAACCGAAATTCGGTGGGAGTTAGATCCAGAATTTCACCGGAACGGGTGAATTCATGGCGAGTCAGATCAATTCGTAAAATGCCAGCCTGAAAAATAGTACGAATTGGGTTTAATGGTGGCCGCCGTCCCAGAGCCCGCAATCGGGCCACTAACTCAGCAAACGCAAAAGGCTTGCCAAGATAGTCATCAGCCCCGGCATTCAGGCCTTCAATCCGCTGTGGAGTATCGCTTAAGGCAGTAAGCATGACGATGGGAGCATGGATGTCGGCGGCGCGGATCGACTCGATCA
This sequence comes from Mizugakiibacter sp., assembly GCA_003233305.1. GTDB lineage: Bacteria > Pseudomonadota > Gammaproteobacteria > Xanthomonadales > Rhodanobacteraceae > Metallibacterium. Next base: position 14,421 of record QILI01000037.1, on the reverse strand, counting down.
AGGTGATGCCATCCAGTTTTGGCAGCATGCGATCGACCACCATGCTATCGAAATGACTTTGGGTCGCGAGTAGCAAACCTTCCTGACCATCGATGGCCGTTTCGGTCTGATAGCCTTCTTGCTCCAGCCCCCGTGCTATCCACTCGCGGGTCTCATCATCATCTTCAATAATCAATACACGCATGAGTCTGCAACTCCCTTATAGGTCACGTCCTGAGATGGTAAGGCTTATCCACAACTCGATAGCCATGATACCCGTTAAGATCAAAACTCACGGAAAGTACCGGGCAAGTCAACACCCCATGTCTGGGTACGGGCTTTGTATAACACAGCGGATGGCACTTGGCCCTACCGTCGGACGACCCTATGGAACTTATCGCCCCGCACGACCAAGAGCTGTTCTTGGCATACGCGTAAGGCCTGCCCTGGTGACCGGGTCTAAACTGTCAGCCTGTCGCTCACTGAGGAAGACTTATGTCAACGCCTGCTGCTGCATCGACTGAATCCCACGATTTTTCCGGCCTGCGCGCCATCTTCCTGAACTGCACACTCAAGCCCAGTCCAGAGCTCTCGCACACCGAGGGACTGATCCGCATCGCTCGCAGCGTTATGGAAAAACATGGTGTGGAAGTAGAAGTGTTGCGGCCGGTGGACTTTAACGTCGCCTGCGGCGTGTATCCCGACATGACCGAACACGGCTGGGAACACGATGAGTGGCCCCCGCTGCAGGACAAGGTGATGGCCGCCAACATCCTGGTGGTGTGTACGCCGATCTGGCTGGGTGACAAATCATCCGTATGTAGCAAGGTAATTGAACGGCTCTACAGCTACTCAGGCGAACTCAACGAACACGGTCAATACGCCTACTATGGCCGCGTCGGCGGTTGCCTGATCACCGGCAACGAAGACGGTGGTAAACACTGCGCGATGAACATTCTGTACTCGTTGCAGCATCTCGGCTACGTGATACCTCCACAAGCCGATGCCTGCTGGCTGGGTGAAGCCGGACCGGGACCGTCGTATCTGGACCCGGACTCGGGGGGTCCTGAAAACGACTTTACCAACCGCAATACCACCTTCATGACCTGGAACCTGATGCACCTGGCCCAAATGCTGCACCAAGCCGGTGGCATTCCTGCGCATGGCAACCAGCGGGCGGCCTGGGATGCCGGCTGCCGCTTCGACTTTCCCAATCCCGAATATCGCTGAGCAACTCTGTTACTGAATACTCAAACTGCTGGATGTCAGTCGTAGCGGAGGGTTGGCGTGCATGATCCAAATACTTTGGTTCCGCTTAGGTGAACAAGGGGAACCTCTAAAAACCTGCTACGCAAACCGTTTTCGGTGCCGTGTACTCGTTCGCTCCTCGCCCATCTACTTGATATGTCTCGTCGCTCACTTCACAACTCCTTGCACTCAGCATGCTCGTGACGGTTTGTAGAGGTTTCCCGGTTCTCGCCAACGAAATCGTCGTCTCCCCACACTTGGCTCACCGGCAACCTGCGGGCGTACACTCGAACCCAGGTTCGGCTACGACCTGCGGGCTTTCACTTCGGGAGAAACAACATGGCGCAGCACTTTCCGCCACCGCTCGAGTTGGCTGCCCTGGCCCGCACCAAGACTGCTGACTACGTGCGCCAGTATGCGGACTCCATCGAGCACAGCGAAGTATTCTGGGCCAAAATCGCTGAGCGTCTTGACTGGATAAAGAAACCCACACGTATTCAGGATACGAGCTTCCGACTGCAGGACTTCCACATCCGCTGGTTCGAGGACGGGGTGCTCAATGCCAGCGTCAACTGTCTTGATCGGCATCTCAATGCGCGCGGCAACAAGACCGCCATCCTGTTCCAAGGTGACGATCCCGCCGAGTCGCAGCCGATCAGCTACCGTGCGCTGCATACCGAGGTCTGCCATCTCGCCAACGCGCTGCGCAACCTGGGTGTCAGCAAGGGCACCCGGGTGGTGCTGTACATGCCGATGATTCCCGAAGCGGTGGTGGCCATGCTGGCCTGTGCCCGCATCGGTGCCATCCATGCAGTCGTATCGGGCAGCGTCTCCCCGAATGCTCTGGCCAAACGCATTGCCGACTGCACGGCAAAACTGGTGATCAGCGCCGATGCGAGTCGGTGTGGCGGCAGGGGTATCCCGTACAAGGCTGATGTCGATGCAGCGCTTGCCTGCCCCGGTACCACCAGTGTGGAGACCGTGGTGGTAGTGCGGCGTAGCGGCTCGACGATACCCATGCAGGCACCTCGTGACCGCTGGTGGCACGTGCTCTGCGAAGGTCAGCCCGACATCTGCACACCTGAACCGATGAACGCCGAGGACCCTCTGTTCATTCTCTACAGCTCCGACTCCAGCAGCCCACCCCTGGGCGTGTTGCACACCACGGGTGGCTATCTGGTCTACGCCAGTTTCAGCCATGAGCAGGTCTTCGACCTGCGTGACGATGACGTGTACTGGTGTACCGCCGACCTCAGCTGGATTGCTGCTCACAGCTACAGTGTCTATGGCCCACTGGCCAACGGGGCGACCTCGCTGATGTTCGAGGGACTGCCCACCTGGCCCGACAGCAGTCGTTACTGGCAGATCGTCGACAAACACCAGGTCAGCATCTTCTACACCTCGACAACCACCATCCGTATTCTGCTGCGCGAAGCCGAGGCTCCGCTTGAGGTGGCCTCCAAAGCCGGTCTACGGCTGCTCGGCACATTCAGTGCGCCGATCCATCCCAAAATCGGGCATGGGTATCCCCAAACAGTCAGCAAGAGTCGTTGGCCGATCATCGACACCTGGATGCAAGCAGCAACCGGCGGCGTCCTCATCACCCCCCTTCCCGGCACCTCGGCCAGCAAACCCGGCTCAGTCCACCGGCCCTTCTATGGTATCCAGCCCGCCATCGTTGCTGCCGACGGCAAGGTGCTGGAAGGTGCCTGTACAGGCACCCTGGTGATCACTGCTTCCTGGCCAGGACAAATGCGGACCATCTACGGCGATCACCCGCGCTTCCTCGACACCTATTTCAACGCCTATCCGGGAACTTACTGCAGCGGCGCTAGCGCCCGTCGCGATAAAAACGGTGATTACTGGATTACCAGTGGCAGGACGGGGTCAGTTCTCGCATTGTAACATTTACCCACGGATAACCCGACCCACTGTCGCTAGGTCGAGGCCATAAAATTCTGCAATTTCACGATAACTGTATGCCCCAGTAGCATAAGCGGCATAAATAGTGATAAAGGACACCGGAAAATCCAATACGTAGGGGTCTTGCCATAGGCCTTAAGCTACATCGGTTACCAGGATGTTACGATGCGAGAACTGACCCCGTCCTACGTCCTATGCTAACCAGTCGCTCCAGCTGACCAAAAGGAAAATTACTCCTACCGTCGTAATACTTTTTTTGGTATATAAGCTCAGTCATTAGATAATAGAAAATGATATGGAAAACCTGTTACTACTACTATTTTTCATTTCACCTATCCTATTCTTTATAAGTTTGTATAGATTTTGGCGATTAATAACCAGACAGATTACTTTTAGAAATAGGATTCTAGATATTACATATACTCTATTATTAATTTTTGTAATACTTTGCTTCTTATATTTTGGGAGTCAATTCTATAGATGCGTGTGGCCTAATAAGTGTGGAGAAGGCTTTGCCTCTGGATATATTGCTGCTGGGGTTCTATTTAGTATTGCGGTAACGTCTATCATGTATCTTATTACTGAAGCAGTGCATATCTTTTCTGTAAAAAAGAGAACTCGTGGTGATGTTACCTAACAAAATACTGCACTTAGCTACTGTTCAACTGCTCTCCTTAGCGGCAGATGAGCTTAATCGTTAGGCGTCAGGTACAAAAGGGGCAGAACACCTTATTCCTTATTCTAAGCAGTTGATGCAGTCGATTTCAGCCCCAACAGGCGAATCTGCAGATACCCAGGGTCAGTGCCAGGGATCAAGTTTTATTTTGCCACATCCGTGGAGAAAACACGTAAGGCAGTGTCCCCGTACCGACTTTGCAGGGGATAGCTATTACATGAATAGGAGTACGGGTTACGTGGCCTCCGGTCGAACCAAGATGCAGGCTACGCCCATGCCCCCAGCGGTACAGATTGAGATCAAGCCACGGCCGCTGCCGCGCTCGGCTAACAGTTTGCCCAGGGTAGCGGTGACCCGGGCTCCGGTGGCCGCGAATGGATGGCCCACGGCCAGCGAGGATCCGTGCACATTGAGACGCTCAAGATCAATGCTGCCCAGGGCTTTCTTCCGCCGCAATCGGTCACGGCAATAGGTCTCGCTTTCCCAGGCCTTCAGGGTGCACAGTACTTGAGCGGCAAAGGCTTCGTGAATTTCGTAGAAATCGAAGTCCTGCAATTTCAGGCGGGTTGCCTGCAGCAGGCGCGACACAGCGAGCGTCGGTGCCATCAGCAGGCCCTCACCCCCGACATAGTCCACTGCCGCCACTCGCGAGGCCCCGATATAGGCCAAAATCGGCAGGCCCCGTTGCTTAGCCCATTTCTCGCTAGCCAACAGAACGGCAGCGGCCCCATCGGAAAGACCGGTGGAATTGCCCGCTGTGAGGGTTCCTTGACCGGAGCTGCGGTCGAACGCGGGAGACAGCTTGGCGAGTTTTTCCAGGCTGCTGTCCGGGCGCAAAAAACCGTCGCGTTGAAGTCCGCGGAAAGGTACCAGAAGATCTTCGAAAAAGCCCTGCTCATACGCAGCCGCCAGCTTCTGATGACTGGCCAGAGCCAGGGCATCCTGTACCTGGCGATCGATATGCCATTCGCGAGCCATCCGCTCGCAGTGCTCGCCCATGCTCTTGCCGGTACGCGGCTCGGCCACCCCGGGGAAAGCCGGTTTGAGTTCGCGCAGTGAAAATCCACCGACCGCCGCCTTGATACGATCAACAGGGGTTTTCGCACGATTGATTTTCAGTAGCCGCTTGCGCAAGCGTTCGCCATACACAATGGGCACATCGCTGGTGCTATCACTGCCCCCGGCGATGCCGGCATCAATCTGCCCGCAGGCGATCTTGTTGGCAATGAGGATGACATTGTCCAGTGAAGTACCGCAGGCGCGGGCCGTGGTGATAGCCGGCGTGGTTGCTGCCAGACCGGAGGACAGGGTGACTTCGCGGGCCAGATTCCAATCCGAGGAATGCTTGATGACGGCACCAAAAGCGACTTCGCCCAGCTCCAGGCCGTGTAAATTGAAGCGTTCAACCAGTGTCCCAAGAGTCTTGACCGACATACCCAGATTGCCGACCTCGGCGTAAGCGGTGTTGTTGCGGCAAAACGGAATGCGAACCCCGCCGACCAGAACCACACGCCTTAAATTTACAGCCATTGAATTGTCTCCATCGGTTATGGCAAGGCTAGCGCGCCTACGCTTGCGGCGAAAGTCCAGGTAAGGCCAAGGCTTGCTAGAATGACACGCTTTGTACGGATCTTTTGCCATGTCTGACCGGGTTATTTTGCACGCTGCGCTGGCCCTCGAGTTCAGCGCCCTCGACAGCAAGGCGTCCTCTCTGGTTTTCAGTCGCGAACTCACTGAACATATTGCCGAGGGGATTGCCGAGGATCTGCGGGATCTGCTGCCCGGTATCGAACGGGCTCGCCTACTCGTGGCCGGCACCACTCTGGATGCAGCAGAGATTCTGCGCCCCGGATTTCCCGCGCATGCGGCACTAGAAGAACTGGGCACACGTTTTCGACCTCAACAGACCGGGGTTCTGGCCTTCGGTGCACATGATGGACGCATGCCCTTGTCGGCACTGCGTCCCGAGGCGGCCTTCGCTGCCAGTCCGATGCGCTATCTGCCCCTGGTTATCCAGGTTCCGAAAGATGATGTGTCCGCCTTGAACCAGGCTCTGGAAGAACAACTGGCACAGCACGGTGAAGCTGGTACCGCCACCGCCGACCGGATCATGCGAGCCCTGAATCAACCTCTCGAACACGCCCGCTACATGAGCCTCACCGACCTGATCGCCATGGCCTGCGTACAATTTGAACATGCTGGTTTCGCCGCCCACTGGGCTCTACTGGAAACCGCACTGCTCAGCCCTGAGCGTGAGGAGCAGGCCCTTAGTCCGAACGGACTGGCATTGCTCTGGCGAGATGCCAAGGTCTGGGCTGAAACCCCACGGGCGCGGGTTGCACGCAGTGAACTCCCTGCCCAGGAACGGGCCAGTCAGTATGCCGCAGCGGTGTATGACCTGCGCCAGGCCTACGCCTTATTTCGTGCCCACGCCCTGTCCTTCGACGGTCTCAAAGCCCACTACGATGAGGCAGGCTATCTGCTGGAGGAACTGGAGCAAGCGGTTCCCGGTGGGGCGGCCCCGATCCTGGTTCGTCACACCGCCCCCGGCCTCGGCACTATCGCCCTCAGTCTGATTCAACCTGCGGTCCAACCGCGAACACTGGCCCTGGGTACGCCCTTGTGTACAACGGGTCTGGAGGCTTTGCGGGCGGAATTCCTCCGCCAGCATGCCGTGGGCCTGGAACAGCCAGCGGCCGAACCCTTGCGGGTGGATGCCTCGGGACGCCCTGAGGTGCCGCCTGCAACCCTGCACTAACATCGACCAAGCTCCTGCTGTCCGACCCCATCAAGAGTCCGCTGCCAGGCTTACGTTCCACCCTGTTGGTACATCCGGTATTCACTCGGACTCATGCCCAGTGCGGCGTAGGTTTGCTGGGCTCGCAGGTTGTCCTGTTCGACATATAGGCGAACCCCAACTGCTCCTGCCGCCCGGACACGTTCCAGCACGGCCCGGTATAGAGCCCGATAGACACCACTACGACGAGCTTCAGGGCGCACGAACACACTCTGAATCCAGAAGAAATCACCGGCCCGCCAATCGCTCCATTCGTAGGTGTACATCAGGCTACCAAGGCTCTCGCCATCACGTTCGGCAAGCAGATAGCAACCCCGTGAAGGCTGGTCGAAAACCCCTTGTACCCCGCGTTGCAAGCGTTCGCGGTTGAGCTTTCGAGACTCGGTTTCCCAGGCCATCGCCTCAGCGCAGGCCACCAGAAAGGGGCCATCTGCGGGCTGCGCATCACGAACCTTGAGCGAAGCGGTCATGTTATGAGTCTCCAAAGATTTTTATCCAGGTTATTGAACCGGTACGTATTATCGTATGTCTCCCGTGTAGGGATAGTTTTCTTTACTGGATTTCCGCCTATGTGGGAATGACGAATGGGTAGCGACATGCTTGTCCGTAGCCCTGGACACAGAGTATCCACAAACGGGTGCAGACCTCGGCACAATGCGCGGTGAAGAAAGAGTCTCGATTGATGCGGTTCGTACCTCACCACATCCTACGAGCCGCCGGCTTGTCCACAGCCGTGATTCGCGCTGCCTTGTCTCGTCATTCCGGGCATCGACCCGGGATCCACGGTCTCGCAGTAGCGTCTGAGCAAGCCTCAGACGTGCTCCAGACTACGCTTGCTAGCGGGACTTGTGGCGGCGTGAACTACCCAGCTTGCGGGTAATCGTGTTGCGTCCTACTCCAAGCTTTTCAGCAGCCTGCTGCCGGTGTCCATCACAGGCCTCCAGAGCTGCGGTAAACAGCACCCGGTCAAAGCGCTCTCGGGCTATGCCATACAGGTCACTCTGTCCGTCTGCCAAAGCCTGCTCCGTCCAGGTACGCAGTGACTCCAGCCAAGCGGCCTGCTCGGGATCATCGGTCGCGCCCGGAGCTGGCCCCGGTTGCAGGTCAGATGGCTGGATAAGCACCCCGGGGGTCATCACAACCAGTCGCTGGCAAAGATTTTCAATCTGCCGGACATTACCGGGAAAGTCCATGCTCTCAAGGCGACGCAATGCCGCTCCACTGAAGCGTTTGGCCGGCAGTTTCAGGGTCTGTGCGGCTGCGGCCAGAAAATGTCTGGCTAACAGGGGGATATCTCCACGCCGCATGGACAATGACGGTAGGGCAATACGCACTACATCCAACCGGTGCAGCAAATCGGCACGAAACCCACCGGAGGCCACCTGCGCTTCGAGATCCTGATGGGTCGCAGTGATGAGGCGCACATCGGCCCGCAGCAGTTCCCGGCCGCCAACCCGGTAATACTCACCACCGGCCAGAACCCGTAACAGGCGGGTCTGCAGGGCTGCAGGCATGTCACCGATTTCGTCCAGAAATAGGGTGCCGCCAGCAGCCTGCTCGAAACGGCCCAGCACTCGCCGTTGGGCTCCGGTGAAGGCTCCGGCCTCATGGCCAAACAACTCGCTTTCCAGCAGCTCAACCGGGATCGCGGCGGTATTCAGGGCCACAAAGGGCTGCGAGCTGCGAGGACTTTCCTGGTGCAGGGCGCGAGCCACCAGTTCCTTGCCGGTGCCGGTAGCCCCGACGATGAGCACATTGAGGTCGCTGCCGGCCACCCGGCCAATCAGCCGAAACACTTCACGCATAGCCGGGCTTTCGCCGAGCAACGGATGGCGGGAAGGTTCTGCCGCCGGCATCTCCGTAGTCCGGCCGAGCAGCACCCGCCGCAGCGCTTCGACGGCTTGGTCGAGGTCAAATGGCTTGGCCAGATATTCTACCGCGCCGGCTCGATAGGCAGCGGCAGTAGCGGCGACATCGGTAAAGGCACTGATCACCAGAACCGGGGCCGGGCAATCACGTTCGCGCAGGGCGGTGATTAAGCTCAGACCATCGGTCTGGCCTAAGCGCCGGTCGCAAAACAGTGCTGCTGGGGACGATTGCTGTAGGGCAGCCAGTACCTCGTCGGCGCTGGCAAACGCGCGCACCGTATAGTGGGCATCGCGCAGGGCTTCACCCAATACGCGACGTAGACTGCGATCATCTTCAGCGATCCATACCACGTCGGAATCGGCCATCAGGCTTCTCCTTGGGGCAGACGCAACACAAACCGGCTGACTCCCCGCTCAGGCGCATAAAGCAGTTCTCCACCGTGTTCTTCAGCAATAGCGCGCGACAGGGCCAGACCGAGCCCACTGCCCTGCCGGCCCGACATCCACGGTTCAAACAAATGCGCCCGCAACGCCACTGCAACTCCTGGACCATCATCCAGCACTTCGATCCGCAAGGCCCGCCGCCCTCCGGGAAGTTGGGTGCCAATCTCGACCCGGGTGCGTAAGTGCACCACCTGCGCCCCCGCCTGCACGGCATTCTGCAACAGATTAAGTACGATCTGCTCGATACGTTGAGGATCACCAAAAGCCGGGGGTAACGTCGGATCGTAATCGCGTTCAAACAGCCGTCGCGGTGCCGTTTCCTGCTTGAGTAGAGCCACCGTCCGTTCTAGGACCTCATGGACATTGAATGAACCAGGCGGTGCGGCATCCCCGGGCTGCAGCAGGCGGCTGGCCAGACTTTCCAGACGATCCGCCTCCTCACGGATCAATACTGCAAGTTCGCGCAGCGCCGGCTCACGCAGACGTCGTTCCAACAACTGCGCAGCACCACGCAGCCCCGATAGCGGATTACGCAATTCGTGGGCAAAGCCCCGCAAACCCAGGGCCAGGCCCGCCCCGCCGGCCGCCGGCTCATGCACTTCCATCAACAGACCACCCGCCCCGTGCGGCGTCAACTCAACCACCACCGTGTGTAAGCAGGTTGGGCTACCCAGCAGTACGTCATGCAGGCGACTGGCCCTGGCCTCGTCGATACACCGACTGGCGTGTTTGAGTAGATCGGGGGCCTGTGGCGCCAGATCACTCAGGTACTGGCCGCACAAGCGCGCTGGTCCTTGATCGAACCAGCCGGCCAGAGCGGGGTTAACCCACAGTACGCGTAGATCGGCAGCGCATACCGCAAGACCGGTCGCCATCTCTTCACACAGGGACAAAGCATCCGTTTTCTGCATTGCACAATCTTAGTGCATGACCCGGTAACAGCGCTCTGCATGACTGGCCGGGTGCTACCTCAATAGGATTGCCCCACAACAGCCGGGGTAAGCAGGCTTGGCGCGTTCATTGGCCAGCATCCCCACGCAGCGTGCTCTGCTCTCAAAAACGCAGTCCCACCAGCAACATGGTTTCGCCCAGATTGGGGTGGTGCAGTTTGGCATTGGAAATATGCCGCAGCATCAGCACATAACGCTGGCCCTGCCAGCCCAAGCTGGAGACAAATTCATACGGACTGGACAGCGCAGCACTTCGATACTTGGTGAAACCCACCCCCCAGATGCGCGCCGCCATAGGCGATCAAGGTGGCATGGTCCAGATTCACCTTGCCATCCGACCGCGCCTTGAACCAGCCAAGCCCAGCCTCGGGTACCCACCGCCATTTGCTGCTCACACTCAGTGCTCGCCAATTACCCATCGTTATCATAAACGCCGTATCCGTCCAGCGTTGTTGGGTTGTTACACTACGACCTGCCAGCAGTTCGATACTGGCTGCGTTGCTCGACGGAACCCAGAGCAACGCTGCCACGACTAGCAGTCCAATCGTCAGCAAGATGCGAAGATGCTGCCCATGGGTATAAAAAGGGAACAGGAATTCGGCTTCATACATGCTCGTTTAACCTTACCTTAAAAGATACTGTCGCCTATGCAATGACAGGCTTAACAACCATATAGAGGTAAAATATCACTTTGGAGAATCATGTCTGCTGCTGAATTACCCCCCGCTGTCGAAGACAACCTGGGCTCGTTGCTGGGTCTGGTGCGCTCACGCCTGGTCGGTGAACTTGAGCATGAACTCGAGCAAGCTGGCTTTGCCTTACGTCATACGCAATATCTGGTGCTCAAGCATCTGGCTCAGGACGGGGCTTCTTCCCCTTGCCAGCTGGCCGCAGACCTCGGCTATGACCCTGGGGCGATGACTCGGATGCTCGATGGGCTGGAACGCAAGGGCTATGTGCGTCGCCAACCCAGCACCAAGGATCGACGTTCCGTCCGCATTGCGCCTACCGAAGCCGGCAAGGCTCTATGGACACAGATGCACCGCTGCGGAGAACGGGTCCTGGGTCGAGCTTTTGCGCGTCTCACACCCACCGAACAAGACACCCTGAAAACGCTGCTGGTGCGGATCGCCGAGGCTTTGGACAACTCCGCAAAGGGCAATTGCCAGGAATGACGCCTTGGCCCCGCAACGCGACATCGCCGTTCATCTTGTCACTACCCGGTGGTAGGAATCCACTCGGCCCGCCCTCTTTTCGTCATTCCCGCGCAGGCGGGAATCCACTCGGCCCGGAACACGGTTGAGACTCGCTCGGACGCTGCCACCAGACCGTGGATCCCGGCTCGATGCCCGGGATGACGCAAATAGGACGGCGCTTCAGTAATCTTCTGCTACCGCGACGCCGACCCCGCTTTTGTGCGTGTTTCCAATAACGCCTGCACCTCTTGCTGCAAGTGCTGCCAGCGTTGGTAGGTAACCTGCCAAGTGGCATGCTCCTTGGAATAACCCGTCCGAGCATCCACGCTGGGGGCGGCATCCGCTCCGTCCACCGCCTGTTGCAGTTTGCTCATGCGCCGGGCTAAAGCACGCAAGCTGTCGAGGTTGGGTGCCGGGCTGCCCATCGAATTTCTGGGGTTATCAGGGACAAAATTAGCCAGCGCCTGTAATTTCCGGACAAGTCCCACAAGGACTGCGGATTGCTTGCCGCTCGCCGTCTGCTGTGCTTGCTGCAAGACCCCGCGCAAGGTCTTGGCTTGCTTCCTCACCAGAGCCATCGCAGCGCGGTCGGCTTCGATGGCCTGGGCCAGAGCAAACTGCTCGGCATACGCCTTGGCCGCAATATGTACCCGTGGATCGGCACGCAACTGCAAGGTTCGTTGCAAGCGAATACTATCGACCTTGAGGGTGATGTGATAGGTCCCCGGTGGAGCCCACACGCCGCCACCCCATGGCCTGCTGCGGGTCAACCCTGCAGGTATTGCATAGCGGAAGTTCCATACCAAGCGGTGCATGCCAGGAGTCGTTTTCAAGCTTGGCTTGGGCACAAACCATCGTGGTGTCATTTGCATGGTCGCCAGATCCGGCTTGGCCGACTGCTGGCGACTGCTGAAGCGTTGTACCAGCTGTCCCGCTGCATTACGGATCGTCAAGGTAACCGTCTGGGCCGGGTGCTTGAGTACGTAGTCGATATAGGCCCCATTGGGCGGATTCTTGCCGCGTGGTTCGCTGAACGGCAGCGGGGTACCGGCAAAACCCTGCGGCCGGGTTCGAAAGGCCACCGCCGGCTGCTCCAGGTAAGGTCCGGAAGTCGTGCTGGCAGCGGCCGCCTGGCGCAGCGGTTCAATGTCATCGAGAATCCAGAAGCCGCGGCCATGGGTAGCGATCACCAGATCCTCACCATGCACGGTGATATCGCGCACTGAAGTGGCCGGTAAATTCAGCTTCAACGCCTGCCAATGCGCCCCATTGTTGAACGACACAAACACACTGCGCTCGGTACCGGCATAGAGCAGGCCGGGCACCTTGGGATCCTCACGCACCACGTTCACCGACTGGTTGACTGGCAAGCCGGCAACCATCTTCTGCCAGTGTCGGCCCCCATCGGTCGTGCGATAGATGTAGGGATGATCGTCATCCAGCCGATGCCGGTCGATGGACGCATAGGCTACCCGACTGGCAAACGGTGAGGCCTCAATATTACCTACCTTCGACCAGGACTTCAGGCCGGCGGGCGTTACGTTGCGCCAGTGTGTACCACCAGTACCACCATCACGAGTCTTCCAGATCAAGCCATCATCGGTCCCTACCCAGATCAATCCGGCATCCTTGGGTGATGGAGCGATACTATAGATCACTCCCCGCCGCGGGCTCTTGATCGAACTATCGGATGCGGTAATTGTACCGACATTGGCCGGCACAGATGGATGCTTGCGAGTCAGATCCGGACTGATAGGCCGCCAATGCAAGCCACCATCGGTGGTCGAGAACAGGCGCTGATTGGCAAAGTACAGGGTCTTAGGACCGGTTCGGGAGAAGGTCAGTGGCAGGGTCCAGGTACCGCGATAGTGCGCTGGAAACGCCAGTGTTGGTGGAATCGAACGGGTCTGGCCGGTGTGGCGGTCGAGACGTTTGACCCGGCCACCGTAGATGATGTTCGGGTGCTCCGGATCCGGAGCAATCTCACCACTCTCACTACCGGCGGTAATCTCATGAAACTGCATCATGGTGACGCCATTCATACCCAAGGTACGACTGGGCAGAGCCACGGCACCGGAATCCTGTTGGGCGCCGTACACCCAAAATGGAAAGCGATTATCGGTGCTGACATGGTAGATCTGCGCGGTAGGCTGGTTGTACCAGCTCGACCAATGCCGGCCACCATCCACCGAAACCACCGCACCCTGATCCACACCCAGTATGCGGTAACGAGGGTGGCGAGGATTGATCCACAGCACATGATAGTCATCGCCGGTGAAATCACCCTTGACCGGCACGAAGTGACGGCCCCCGTCACGGGATTCGTACAACACCGTATTGTTGGCATAGATCACATTGGCGTTGTGCGGAGCCACAGTAATGCCACCGAAATACCAGCCGCGCTTCCAGATACGTACATCCTTGCTGACCCGCTGCCAGTGCACCCCCCCATCATCGGAACGATACAAACCGCCTTGTTGGGCCGCCACCATGGCATAGACACGTTGCGGCTGGCTGGGGGCCACGGCAATGCCGATGCGCCCCGGATCAGCCGGAAAACCGTGACCTTCGATGTGCGTCCAGGTCTTGCCGCCATCGCGGGTCTTGTAGAGTCCAGAGCCGGGGCCATCGGCAGGTGGGTAGACATTCCACGGTGGGCGTCGAGTCTGCCACAGCGCGGCATACACCACATCGGGATTGCCGGGCTGGAAAGCCAGATCGATCGCCCCGGTATTGGGGTTGTGATACAGCACCTTGGTCCAGGTCTTGCCGCCGTTTACCGATTTGAATACGCCACGCTGCACATTGGGCCCATAGGGATGTCCGAGGGCCGCCACCCACACTACTTTGGCATTACGCGGATCAACCAGGATGCTGCCGATCGCCCGGGTATGCTGCAGGCCGATATGGGTCCAATGTTGGCCACCATCGATCGACTTCCACATACCATCGCCCTGGGCGATATCGGAACGCATATCGGCCTCACCGGTACCGACATAGAGTACCTGCGGATTGCTGGGGGCTACGGCCAGGGCACCAATCGAGCCCACCGGCAGGGCATTGCTAATCGGCTTCCAGGTGCGCCCGGCATTATCACTACGCCAAACCCCGCCATCGACCGCACCGAAATAGTAGCGCTCGGGATGCCCCGGTACGCCACTGACCGCCAGTACCCGGCCACCACGAAAGGGTCCCAGCAGGCGCCAGTGCAACCCGTCGTAAAGATTCGGGGAGATCGCCGCCTGGGCAGCCGTCGTCAACAGCAGAAGAAATACAATTAGAAACCCGCGGCGCATAAACCAATCCCCCGACCTGATACTGACGAGACCAGCACTCTACA
>QILI01000046.1 GCA_003233305.1 Mizugakiibacter sp. | reverse complement strand
GGCCAGCCCGGACATCTCATGAATTGCCGCGATGATCGCGGAGGATTTTGCCGGGTCAGTGGATTTTCTGAAGGAATGGCGTAGCGGTGGTTCCGTCCGACTGAAGAAAATCTGCTGGCACGTCAAAAGACCCGTGAGGGCGTGGTGAATTCATGAGAAGTTCGGGCTAAAAGAGGGGCGGCCGGGGTTCGCGCCCTACGGGTACGTTTGGGTCTGCGGGCGTTCGTCGACAGTCCTTCCTGGGAGCCTGTCCAGCCTGAGAAGAATCTACTGCGGTGGTTGGAAATCGGCCCACTTTTCTGGTCTTTTTCGTTGCATAGAACCACTATTCGCCTCAAAAGCTCAAAAAATTGTTCTCGATTTTCACCTCATCTCGTGACGATCACTCAGGCCAGACAGACTCCTGCCTGGCAACGAACCGACCGGCTTCCATACCGGTCGCCCTACGGGATTGGCCCTGGCCCCGCACCGCGAACCACGGCCATGGACGAGCTGGCGCCACTCTCCCATTCGTCATTCCCGCGCAGGTGGGAATCCGGTGAAGGGGACTATGACCATGGAGTGGACATTCGTGAATCGTCGGCCGTCAAATTACCGACTCGTAGCCACGACCAAGGCCATTAATAACTTGTAAAGACTTGTATTTATGGGCTTTTATAGGTATGGCACAACGTTTGCTTAAACCTTTTCATTGCAGCAATCGCAGGGCGATGGGAGTTGAGTTATGGGCAACGGTGACGAAGAAGAAGGCGCGGCTGTCGAACCGCAGAAGAAGGGCAGCAAGATGATTATTTATCTGTCTGCGGCGGTGGTACTGGTCGTGGCGATCGGGGTGGGCGGCTATTTCATGTTCAGCGGTGGGAGTTCGAAGCCGGCGTCCAGTGTCGCGGTCAAGGTGGTACCTAAAGGGCCGCCCCAGTTTCTCGCTCTGAATCCTCCGTTTGTAGTCAATTTTGAGGGTAGCGGGCAAGCCCGGTTCCTGCAGGTCGGGGTGCAGTTGATGGCCTACGACTCCAAGGCGATCGAAGTGGCCAAAGATGAACAGCCGGTTATCCGCAATGCACTGGTGATGTTGTTCAGTGATCAAAAAGAGAAAGACCTGCTGAGCCGCTCGGGCAAGGAGAAGCTGCGTGCTGAAGCCCTGACAGCCGTACAGCACATCGTCAAACAACGCTATAAGGGCCCGGGGATCAAGGCCTTGTACTTCACCAGTTTCGTGATGCAGTAACCATGGCCGACGAAGTTCTAAGCCAGGATGAAATCGACGCACTATTGAGTGGTGTGGATGGCGGTGATGTCGAGATCGGTAATGATGAGCCAGTGGCTGATGGGGTCGCCCGGACTTTTGATTTTGCTAATCAGGATCGTATCGTCCGGGGTCGTCTGCCCACTCTGGAGATGATCAATGATCGCTGCGCAAGGTTTCTGCGCACCGGTCTGTTTGGCTTGCTGCGCAAAAACTGTGAGGTCTCGGTGCAGGGCGTCAGCATGAGCAAATTTTCCGAATACGTGCATAGCCTGGTGGTGCCGACCAATCTCAACCTGGTGCACATCAATCCTCTGCGTGGTACGGCGCTGGTTATCTTTGAGCCAAATCTGGTGTTCACCATTGTCGATAATTTCTTCGGTGGCGATGGGCGCTATCGCGTCAAGATCGAAGGTCGTGAGTTCACTCCGACCGAGCAGCGGGTCATCCAGCTCATTCTCAAGGCTTTTTTCGAAGCGACGGTCGAGGCTTGGGCTCCGGTACTGAAACTCGAGCCTGAGTACGTCAATTCGGAGATGAACCCACAGTTTGCCAATATTGTGAGTCCGACCGAAACCGTGGTCGTATCCCGTTTCCATGTAGAACTTGATGGTGGCGCCGGTGACATTCACTTCACCATGCCGTACTCCATGATCGAGCCGATCCGTGATCGTCTCGATGCCGGCGTACAAAGCGACCGGGTCGAACACGATGAGCGCTGGAGCGGAACGCTGCACCAGGAAATCCTCGAGGCCGAAATCGAGATGAACGGGGTACTTGTGAAAACCCAGATCACCATTGGTGACTTTTTACACCTACGACCGGGCGATGTATTGCCGATCGAATTACCGGATCAGGCGGTGCTGTATGCCGAGGATGTGCCCTGTTTTCGCGGCCGCCTGGGCACCCTGGGTGGCAACAATGCGGTAAGCATCAGTCACTCCTTACAGCGACCACGACCCCAACCGATTGTGATTCACAAGGAACAGCCATGAACAATGAAGTCGTACAGGAACATACTCCTGTTGAAAATACCACTACTGAGAAAGCCCCTGCCGAAAAAGCCCCAGAGAATGAACAGGGTTACGACAAGGTTGAATTTGAAGCCTTGCAGAAGGATCCGGAAACCGTGGCCAGCGATGCGGTGGGCACTAATAATGGTGGCGTCAATCTGGATGTAATTCTGGATGTGCCGGTGACTTTGGCCATGGAGGCCGGCCGTACGCGCATCAGTATCCGCAATTTGCTGCAGCTCAATCAGGGTTCGGTGGTGGAGTTGGATCGCGCCGCCGGAGAGCCCCTGGATGTGTTCGTGAACGGCACTCTGGTGGCGCATGGCGAAGTCGTGGTGATCAATGAGAAATTCGGGATTCGTTTCACCGATGTGGTCAGCCCGGCCGAGCGGGTGCGCAAGCTGAAATGAATACCGGGCGCACCCCGATGAGGCCTTTTGCACGCTGCAAGTCAGGCGGTATTTGGCGCTTGGCATACTTGGGCCTGACGGGCTTGTTGCCCATGCCGGCATTCGCGGCAGCGACCGTGGCAGGGATCCCCTCGACACCGGCTGCGACCAAAATTGCCTTACCGGATCTCACCGGTGAAACCGTACATATGCTGTGGGTGCTGGGTTTGGTATTGGGAACGATTTATGCACTGAGCTGGCTGTTGAAACGGACCCAGGGTCGAGGTCGGTCGGGCTTGCGGGCGCTGCGCAGTGTTGAAGCCCTCAGTGTGGGGGCGCGGGAGCGGGTGGTACTGATCCAGGTGGGGGAGCGGCAGATGATAATAGGTGTGGCGCCAGGTAACGTACGCTTGCTGAGTGTGCTGGATGATCCCATTGCCGCACCCATGGCGAAAACCCCGCCGGCATTCTCCGAGACATTGCAGCGTATCTTGCGGCGTGGGGCAGGGCGATGAAACGGCTACTACTGCTGTTAGTCTTGCTGCTGCCGATACCGGTATTTGCCGCAGGGCTGCCAGTGCTCTCTGTGCATACCGCAGCGGGTGGTGGCGAGACCTGGACGCTGAGCGTGCAGATCCTGCTGGCGATGACCGCGCTGACGCTGTTGCCGGCAATCTTGCTGACCATGACCTCGTTTACCCGAATCATTATCGTGCTGGGCTTTCTACGTCAGGCGATGGGTACCGGGCAAACTCCACCCAATCAGATTTTGCTGGGTCTGGCCTTGTTTCTGACCCTGTTCGTGATGGCTCCGGTGCTGGGGCAGTCCTGGAATCAGGGTATCCAGCCTTATATGAAAGGGCAGATCAGCGAGCAGCAGGCCTATACCAAAACCATCAAGCCATTTCGGCGTTTCATGTTCAACCAGGTACGCGATGCGGATTTGCAGTTGTTCGCGCACCTTGCCCATAGCAAGGGTTATGCCTCGCGGGCCGCAGTACCGATCGCGGTGCTGATTCCGGCTTTTATAACCAGTGAGCTGAAGACGGCTTTCGAGATGGGATTCATGCTGTTCATCCCGTTTCTGGTGATTGATCTGGTGGTGTCAAGTGTACTCATGTCGTTGGGCATGCTGATGCTTTCACCGATGATCATCTCCTTGCCGTTCAAGATCATGTTGTTCGTACTGGTCGATGGCTGGACGCTGGTGATTGGCTCCCTGGCTCGAAGTTTCGTCACATGAGGATGCCATTATGAGTCCAGCACAGGTTCTCGAAATTGCCCGCCACGCACTGACTCTGCTGATTTTGCTGGCGGCTCCGTTGTTGCTGGCTGCGCTGGCGGTGGGTCTGATCGTGGGAATGTTGCAAGCAGCGACCCAGGTCAACGAGTTGACCCTGAGCTTCATACCCAAGTTGTTGGCCATGGCGTTGGTTCTGCTGATCGCCGGCCCCTGGATGTTGCACATACTGGTGGACTACACCCGCCAGCTCATCGAAAACCTGCCCACACTGATGAGGTAAACCGTGCAGATCGAGCTTACCACCCTGCAAACTCTGGTTGGTACTGCCATGTGGACCGTGGCCAGGGTCGCTGGTATTGCCCTGACTGCCCCGGTGTTCAGTACGCCTACCGTACCCCGGCAGGTGCGGGCAGCCTTCGTCATCATGATCAGTATCATCTTGATCCCGTCGGTACAGGTACCGGCAGGACTGACTCCGTTCTCAGCGAGCGGCTTGGTGGTGCTGGCAAGCCAGGTGGTGATTGGGGCGGCCATGGGCTTCATGCTTAAGCTGGTGGTTGAAGCCGTAGCTTTCGGTGCCCAACTGATTGCTTTCACCATGGGTCTGTCCTTTGGGTCGATCGTCAGCCCAGTGGATGGCACCCAATCTCCGATACTGAGCCAGTTCTATGTCTTGTTCGCCGTATTACTGCTGCTGGCAACCAATGTCCATCTGCGCTTGTTGGCCGCACTGGCGGAGAGTTTTCAGCAGCTGCCGGTGGGTCGTGGCCTGCCCATAGCAGGCCTGATCGGCACCTTACTGACCTGGTCAAGCAATTTATTCGTCGGGGCGATGCTGGTGGCCTTGCCCGCCATGACTGCCCTGCTGGTGGTGAACATAGGGGTGGGCTTTACCAGTCGTGCGGCACCGGCCCTGAACCTGTTTGCGGTGGGCTTTCCAGCTATTTTGCTGCTGGGCATTATCGCGGTGTGGATGACCTTCGGGACCGTGCCGGGGATTATCGGACGACTGTTTGCTTCGGCTTTCGCGGCGCTATCGCACATGTTGGTGCCGGGAGTTTGATATGGCCGAGAATGACGACGTCCAGGAACGCAGCGAAAAAGCCACCCAGAAACGTCTGCGTGAGGCCCGTGAGCGTGGCGAAGTACCCCAATCGCGCGATTTTACCGCTGCGGTGGTGACCGGGATTATCGTTGCCGCGATGGTCTTTGACCGGGCCCATATCGGCGCCGGATTCGAAACCCTGATGCGCCACGGGATGGAGATCCCACGCGGGCAGTTGGTGACTACCTCCAGCATGCTGTGGCGCCTCCGCGAGATGGTGGTGGCGGGATTCTTGTTGGTGACGCCGGCCATACTGATGGGGATGGTGGCAGCAGTACTGACACCTGCGGTACTGGGGAGTTTGAGCTTCAGTACCGAGGCCTTTGGGGTCAAGCTCGACCGGCTCAATCCACTCAGTGGTCTGGGGCGGATCTTTTCCAGTCGCGGTCTGGTGGAATTGCTCAAGGCGTTGTTGAAATTCGTGTTCGGGGGGGGCGTGACGGTCTTGCTGGTGTGGCAAGCGGTGCCTGTTCTATTGGCAATGGGATCGCAGCCGGTCGCTACCGGCCTGGGACAGGCTTGGGGCCTGATCACCCATGCCAGCATGGTGCTGGCTGGCACCTTGGTGTTGCTGGGTGCCGCAGATGTGCCTTGGCAGTTTTATGAGTTTGCCAAGCGTATGCGCATGACCCGTGAAGAGATGAAAGATGAATTTAAGGAAACTGAGGGTCGGCCTGAGGTCAAGAGTCGAATCCGGCAGATTCAGCAGCAAGCGGCACGTAAACGGATGATGCAGGAAGTGCCACGTGCTGATGTTGTGGTGACCAATCCAAGCCATTATGCCGTGGCCCTGAAGTATGAAGAAGGGCGTATGTCAGCACCCCAGGTCGTCGCCAAGGGGGTGGACCTGATGGCGCTGCAGATGCGCACGATTGCCGGCGACAACGAGGTTCCAATATTGGAAGCGCCCCCTTTGGCGCGCGCCTTGTATGCCTCCACACGGCTGGGTGATGAAGTGCCCGCGGCATTGTATATGGCGGTCGCGCAGGTATTGACCTGGGTCTACCGGCTGCGTACGGCGAGTGTCAACGGTGCTGAGCCACCGCCCCCACCGCAACCTGAGGTGGACCCTTCCCTTGACCCCAAAACTTCGGAGTAATGGTGATGGCTGCATCCGCTGAAAGCATGTTCGATATCTTGCGACGGAATGCCCGCCGAGGTATCGGGGCACCGCTCGCGGTGCTGATGGTACTGGCCATGATGATGGTGCCGTTACCGCCGTTTGTGCTTGATTTGCTATTCAGTTTCAACATCGCCCTGTCGCTGGTGGTGTTGTTGGCCGTGGTGTATGTGATGCGACCGCTGGATTTCGCCGCTTTTCCTACCGTGATCCTGATGTCCACCTTATTGCGGTTGGCCTTGAATGTGGCTTCGACCCGAGTGGTGCTGATGCACGGCTTTGCCGGCCCTGGAGCGGCAGGCAAGGTCATCGAATCCTTTGGTGAGTTCGTCATCGGTGGCAATTACGCTGTCGGACTGGTGGTATTTACTATTCTCACCATCATTAACTTTGTCGTTGTGACTAAGGGCGCTACCCGGGTTTCTGAAGTTACCGCGCGTTTCACTCTTGATGCGATGCCCGGCAAGCAGATGGCGATTGATGCCGATTTGAACGCCGGACTGGTTACTCAGGATCAGGCCCGTATCCGCCGTCAGGAAGTTCGTGAGGAGGCTGATTTCTACGGAGCCATGGATGGCGCATCCAAATTTGTACGTGGCGATGCGGTGGCGGCCATCCTGATTCTGTTCATCAATATCCTCGGCGGTTTTGCCGTAGGAGTATTCCAGCATGGATTGTCAATTTCCGAAGCAGCGCATACTTATACTCTGCTGACCATTGGTGATGGTCTGGTGGCCCAAGTGCCTTCACTGATGCTGTCGGTGGCCACGGCCATGATTGTCACCCGGGTGTCTCGCTCCGAGGATATGGGTACCCAGCTTCTGACGCAGCTGTTCGGCAGCCCCCGGGCTCTGGCGGTGGCCGGTATTGTGCTGGGTTCTATGGGCCTGGTGCCGGGGATGCCGAATGTAGCATTTCTGAGTCTGGCCAGCGGTTGCGGCCTGGGGGCCTGGTTGATTGCCAAGAAACGCCAGGCTGAAACCTTGGTCGACACCGAAGTCGTGACTGAACAGGAGGTGCCGCCGGAAGAAAATGCCGAGCTGGGCTGGGAGGATCTCAACCAGGTCGATGTGATCGGTCTTGAGGTGGGCTATCGGTTGATTCCGCTGGTAGATCGCAACCAGGGGGGTGAACTGATGGGCCGAATCAAGGGGGTACGTAAGAAAATCTCCCAGGAACTGGGCTTTCTGGTTCCCGCTGTACACATTCGTGACAACCTTGATCTATCGCCGAATGCCTACCGTATCAATGTACTCGGGGTGCCGGTGGGGCAATCTGAGATCCACACTGAGCGATCCCTGGCGATTAATCCGGGGCGCGTCTATGGCACCTTGCAAGGCATCCCCACCCATGACCCGGCCTTCGGACTGGAGGCCGTGTGGATTGATCCAGCTATGCGCGAGCAAGCCCAAACGCTCGGCTACACCGTTGTTGACCCAAGCACGGTGGTGGCCACCCATCTCTCGCACATCCTGCAGACCCATGCCCATGAACTGCTGGGTCACGAGGAAGTTCAGCAGATGCTGGACCGACTGGCACAAACCGCACCGAAACTGGTGGAAGACTTGGTACCGAAGCGCTTGCCGCTGGGTACCGTGGTCAAAGTTTTGCAGAATCTGCTTGCTGAACAGGTGCCGATCCGCAACATGCGCAGCATTGTCGAATCTCTGGCGGAAGCGGCAGTACAAAGTCAGGATTCCGGCGCGTTGACAGCTGCCGTACGGGTTACCTTGGGGCGGCAGATTGTCCAGGAAATTGCCGGTTTGGGTAGTGAATTGCCGGTTATCACATTGGTTCCCGAACTGGAACAGATCTTGCAACAGAGTTTGCAGGCCGGGGGACCGGCTGGTGCGGCCATCGAACCGGGCATGGCCGAGCGCTTGCAGCAGGAAGTCACTGATGTTGCCGGGCGCCAGGAGATGTCTGGTGAGCCGGCGGTATTACTGGTGGCGCCGGTACTGCGGTCTTGGCTGTCCCGGTTTACGCGGTTCAGTGTGCCGGGCTTGCATGTACTGGCCTACAACGAGGTGCCGGACAACCGGCGGATTCGATTGGTGGCTTCCCTTGGAGGGGCAATAAGTGAGGCAGCGGCATGAAAATTAAACGGTTCCAGGCGCAAGACATGCGCCAAGCCATGCGCCAGGTGAGGGAAGAGCAGGGGGTCGATGCAGTGATTCTCTCGACTCGTCGCAGTGAGGGGTGCGTAGAGATCATTACGGCCGTCGATTACGACGAAGATTTGATTCGCGATGCGGCAGGTTTCCCCACTCCCCATCCGGTATTTGATGCGGGCAGTGAAGTTAGCCGACATATGCAGCAGTTTCCGGAGACCTTGGTTGATCTGTTGCATGGGCGGAGTTTGGAAACTGCGGCGCAGGCAAGCCGTTCCGGCCAGCACCTGGCAGCGGTTCAGAATACCCAGCCCATTCAGCCCACCGCCGCCAACGAT
Organism: Mizugakiibacter sp.; assembly: GCA_003233305.1. Lineage (GTDB taxonomy): Bacteria > Pseudomonadota > Gammaproteobacteria > Xanthomonadales > Rhodanobacteraceae > Metallibacterium. The sequence continues at coordinate 10,095 of QILI01000046.1, read as the reverse complement.
GAGGGGCTGCATGATGAACTCCGCGAACTGCGTCGGCTCCTGGAAACCCAGGTTGCCAGTCTGGCCTGGAACGAATTCGGGCGCCGGCAGCCCCAGCATGCGCGCATCTTCATCGAGCTGACCCGTATGGGCATTGAAAGTGATATTGCCCGTGACATGCTCAAGTCTTTGCCGGAGCACATCAATGCCGACCAATCGCGCTATCTGCCATTGGGTCTGCTGGCCCGGAAATTATCCATGCGTGATGGCGACCTTCTTGAGCAGAGCGGAATCCGTGCTCTGGTCGGGCCGACCGGAGTGGGCAAGACCACCACTGTGGCCAAGTTGGCTGCTCGTTACATTGAGCAGCATGGGCCGGAAGGTGTGGCACTGATCGCGGCGGATCATTTTCGAGTGGGCGCCGACGAACAGATCTACCGTTATGCACGCATGCTTGGGGTTCCGGTTTACGCGGCCGCCACTGCTGAGGAGTTGCATACACTGATTGGCCGGCTTGCAGACCATCGTCTGGTGTTGCTGGATACGCCGGGACTGGGCTATCGGGATGAGCGCATCGGTGAGTTGTTACAGATTCTGGCCAATGTATCGGTTGAAGTTCGAACCACCCTGGTTTTGGCTGCCAACGTCCAGGTGGAGGCTCTGCAATGTACGGTAAGTGCTTATGCCCAGCTGGCACCGGATGGCTGCATTCTCACCAAACTTGATGAAGCGTCGACGCTAGGCGGAGCCTTCTCAGTGCTGATGCGACATCACTTGGTGCTCGATTTTGTTACCGATGGGCAGCGGGTGCCTGAAGACCTTGAATTGGCTCAGGCCCACAAGCTGGTATGCCGTGCCGTGCGGCAACAAACCGGGCGGTCTCTCGATGCCGAGATGCTGGCCGAACGCTTCGGTGCACTGCCTGCAACCGGAACCTGATAAGGATTCCCATGTTTACCACAGCCAATCACCAGGCCCAGGGACTCGCCAAGCTCGCTGGCCAACGCGATACCAAAGTCATCGCGATTACCGGTGGCAAGGGTGGGGTGGGCAAAACCAGTGTTGCGGTCAATCTATCCATGGTTATGGCCATGAACGGCCATGATATCGCCTTGCTGGATGCCGATCTTGGGCTGGCCAATGTCGATGTGCATCTGGGACTGTGCCCACAGCGGCATCTTGGTCACTTGCTCGACGGCGAGTGCGATCTTGCCGGACTCATGTTGGAGGCTGCCCATGGGCTGAAGGTGATCCCGGCCAGTTCGGGCCGTCGGCGTATGGCTCAGCTGGGCAGTGCCGAACATGCCGCATTGATTCATGCCGTGGCCGAATACCCTGGACCGCTGGATACATTGATTGTGGATACGGCGGCAGGCCTGTCGGATAGCGTCACTATGTTCTGCAGTGCCGCCGATGAGGTGGTGGTAGTGCTGACCGATGAGCCCGCTTCGTTGACCGATTCTTATGCTCTGATCAAGGTTCTGAGCCGGGAATGCCAAGTGGATCGGTTTCGGGTACTGACCAATCTCACTACCAGCCCGCATCAGGGCAAAGAACTATACCTAAAGCTGCGGCGGGTGACCGATCATTTTCTGGACGTAGTGCTGGATTACATGGGCAATGTACCTGCAGACCCCTATTTGAAACGTGCGGTACGGCGTCAGAGTGCCGTAGTCGATATGTATCCGGGCAGTCGTGCTTCTGCAGCATTCAAGTTGTTGGCGGGGGTGGCCGATAAATGGGTCGTGAACAAGGAAACCGAGGGCCGCCTTGCCCTTCGTCCCGCGCGTTCTGTGGTTACCTCGCGACGGGTATCGGATGGAGCAGGCGGATGAATACGGGACACGAATATCTGGAGGTGCAGCGCATATCAAGCAATGAACTGGTACGTAAACATGCTCCCCTGGTGAGGCGTATTGCCTATCACCTGATGGGCAGGCTGCCGTCCAGTGTAGACGTCAATGATTTGATCCAGGCGGGCATGGTGGGCTTGCTCGAGGCGGCCAAGAACTATGTACCATCGCGCTCGACCCACTTCGAGTCCTACGCCGGATTGCGTATCCGGGGAGCAATGCTTGACGACTTGCGCCGCACTGACTGGACGCCCCGTTCGGTGCATCGCAAGGCTCGTGAGATGGCTGAAGTGATGCGTCAGATTGAGTCTGAAACGGGCTGCGATGCCGATGAATCGAGTGTAGCCCGGCGCATGGGTATCTCTTTGGATGAGTACCACGCGATTCTGCAGGATGTAGCCGGGAGCAGGGTGCTCAGCTTGAGTGGTAAGGATGGTGATGCGGGTGAGGAGTTCGATATACACGACGAGAACGCCCTACATCCGGGCCAGGCATTGGAAGAACGTAGTAAGCGCGAGGCCCTGATAGGAGCGATTGACACGTTGCCCGAACGAGAACGTTTGATGATGTCGCTGTATTACGACGAGGAATTGAACATGAAAGAAATCGGCGAAGTCCTTGGAGTGACCGAATCACGGGTTTGCCAGATCCATGGTCAAACCCTGTTGCGGTTGCGCTCACGACTTTCAGAGTGGCGCGAATGAGCACAATTATGTGGCCGGTGGTAGGCATGACAAGTGAGGAGTGCGAGTGAATTCAAATATCAAAATCCTGGTGGTCGATGATTTCGCCACCATGCGGCGGATCGTCAAAGGTCTGCTCCAGGAGCTGGGCTACCACAATATTCAAGATACTGAGGATGGCGCTGCGGCACTGGCCAAGCTGAAGGCGGAACGTTTTGATCTGGTGGTTACCGACTGGAATATGCCGGTAATGACCGGTCTGGAATTACTCAAGGCCATCCGTGCTGAGCCAAGCCTGAAGGCCATCCCGGTGTTGATGGTGACCGCGGAAAACAGCCGTGAGCAGATTATCGAGGCGGCCCAAAGCGGGGTGAGTGGTTACATCATCAAACCGTTTACGGCGGTCACCCTGCGCGAGAAGCTCACACGGATTTTCGAACGCCTGGCAAGCCCGGTTTGAGGAGTACATGATGGATACATCCAGTAGCAGCAATAGTACCAATAGCAAATCATCCCAGGCTCCGGCTAGTTTGTTGGAAGCCCTTGATACGGTCGGCTTTGAGCGCGAAATTGATGAACTGGTGCGGCGTCGCCAGGCCCATCTGTTTCAGGCCATGGATCGTATTGCCCAAGGCTTGCATGAGGCGGCCAGCCAGCTGGTGGTCGAAGCGCGCCCGCAGGGCCATGAACAAGCTTCCACCCATAGTGTGCGGCGTGATCTTCAGGAAGCCATGACCATCAGTGAATCGGCTGCCCATGCCCATCTGGATATATTGCAACGTCTGTTACCTGCAACCCATAACATCGAAGCGCAAGCCCGGAAATGGGTTGAATACCATGCCCGGGAACCGGCCGACGAGGCTTTGGCTGCTGCCGCCGATTTGGCTGTGGCAGTGATTACCCATGCCGGCGACACGTGCAACGGACTGACTGAACTGCTGCAAGCCCAGTCCTGGCAGGATCTGTCCGGACAGCGTATGCAGCGGATCGCAGTTTTTATCGACCGGGCCTATGGAGCACTGTCTGGACTGGTAGAACTGACGGGGATATCGACCAAGCCACAGGAAGCGAACCAGAGCTCAGCCGCATCCGGCTCTCCGAGCTCACTAGCCAGCCAGGAACAGGTCGACCAACTTCTCGAAGACTACGGTTTCTGAGGAGCCATTATGGAAACGGCGCTCGATCCGGGAATCCTAGCCGACTTCCTGGCCGAAGCCGGAGATCTGGTCGCCGATCTGGATGAGCAGCTGCTTGCTCTGGAGTCTGCATCGCACGATCACGAGACCATCAATGCCGTGTTTCGGGCCTTTCATACCATTAAGGGTGGGGCCGGGTTTCTTGCTCTGAGCCCCATGATTGAACTGTGTCATGGAGCCGAGGACCTGCTCAATGAGATTCGTTCCGAACGCATCGAACTGAATGACTCCCACATGGAGGCTCTGTTCAGCGCGCACGATCAAGTGCGGGCCATGCTTGATGCGCTCAATCAGGGTGACACCCCTCAACCGGCTCCGCAGGAATTGCTGGAGCAGTTACGGCGCCTGTTGGCCGTTGCGGATGCTTCTTCCATAGCCGCTTCAGCGACTACCCCGGCGCCAGCTGTGCCGCTTACAGATACCGATCCGGTAGAGGCGGAATTCGAACAGATTTTGGCGGCTGCTGAGAACGGTACTGATACCACCCACCCTGCCGGGGCGATTGATGATAGTGAGTTTGAGGCACTGCTCGATCATATTTATGGGGCCGGCCACGCTCCAGGCGTTGCAACTCCCAGCGCAACACCGGTGACCCCTGTGGAGGATGTGACCGGGAGTCCCGTTGCCGGGGCAGACAGCATTGGTGATGCTGAGTTCGAGCAGCTGCTCGACAATCTGCATGGGACGGGTCGATCACCTGGACAGGATGCAGCGAAGCCCGTCCCGATTGCAGATGTAGCGCCTGTGACAGCCCAGCCTGCGGTAGTCAGCAAGAGCGATCAAGCTGCTCATGAGCGGGGCCAGGACAAGTCCAAGCCCAAGTCGGGGCATGCCGTGGTCAGTGAAAGCAGCGTACGTGTCAATACCACGCGCCTTGACGCCATGATGGACAGGGTGGGGGAACTGGTGCTGGCCCGTAATCGGATGAACGTGTTGACGGCGGGTTGCGAAAACGTGCCTTTGGAACGAGCGGTAGCGGAACTCGACCGGGTCACTGACGAATTACAGATGGAGATCATGCAGACCCGCATGCAGCCGGTGGCTCGTTTGTTTCAGCGTTTTCCACGCATCGTGCGCGATCTGGCACGACAGCTTGGCAAGCAGATTGAACTGGTTCAGCAAGGTGAAGATACCCAGATTGATCGAAGCCTGGTAGAAGCCTTGGCCGATCCGATGGTTCACTTGGTACGCAATGCGCTCGATCACGGGCTGGAACCACCGCAGGAGCGGGCCGCCGCCGGTAAGCCAGTCACGGGCCGGCTGGAACTTAGCGCTGCCCAGGAAGGGGAACGTATCGTGATCACCATCCGTGATGACGGACGCGGTATGAATGCAGAGGTGCTACGTCGTAAGGCCCTGGAAAAAGGCTTGCTAGGTGCTGAACGGGCCGCGAGTTTGAGCGAGCGGGAGTGCCACGAACTCATATTCATGCCGGGCTTCAGCACCTGCAAAGAAATCTCCGACATCTCCGGCCGGGGTGTGGGGATGGATGTTGTCAAGACCCGGATTGCCAAACTGGGTGGTTCGGTCCAGCTGCAGTCCAAGCAAGGATCAGGCAGTGAATTCCGCTTGTTATTACCGCTTACCCTGTTGATTGTGCGGACCTTGCGGGTCGCTGTGGGGGACTGCCAACTGGCTCTACCACTGGCCCAGGTGGTGGAAATTTTCGAAACGACAGCTACTGCGGTGCAGCGTCTGGAAGGAGCCGAAGTAATTGCTCATCGGGGCCGGCCATTGCCCCTGTTACGCCTCCATGAGTGGTTGGAACACGGTACCAAGCAGCAAGGCCGCTGGCATGTGGTGGTGATTGAGGCGGCGCACCGCCGGGCCGGGCTACTGGTACATGAGGTGCAGGGTCGTGAGGATGTGGTGATCAAGCCGCTTGGTTCCATGTTCCAGCAGGTACAAGGCCTGTCTGGTGCCGCGGTGACCGGTGATGGACGGGTTGCCCTGGTACTGGACCTGGGTCATATGCTGGCCGGAACCATGCATGACCTGGAGGCACGGACGTGCAGCTGCTGAGCCTGCTGGGGCTGATTCTTGCCTTTTTCACGATCATCGTGGGGGCCATTCTGAAAGGTAGCCATGTGGCGGCCTTGTGGAGCAGCGCCGCTTTTGTGGTGGTCATTATCGGTACCACCTCGGCGGTACTGGTGCAGACCCCATTTCAGGTGCTGGTACGGGCCATGCGGATGAGTCGCTGGGTGATTAACCCACCGTCAGGCAGTGGCCACAGCATAATTGAGAAAATCATCGCTTGGAGTGAAATTGCCCGCCGCCAAGGTCTGCTGGGTCTGGAAGATACGCTGGATGAGGAACAAGACGGCTTTATCCAGAAGGGGCTGCAGTTGCTGGTGGATGGCAGTGAGCCGGAGACCATACGGGCCATTTTAGAAGTTGAAATCACGTCCCGTGAGAATGCCGATATGGCGGCAGCCAGAGTGTTCGAGAGTGCCGGGGTTTATGCCCCCACCATGGGTATTGTCGGAGCGGTGATGGGCTTGATGTCGGTCATGGAAAAGCTGGCCGATCCAAGCAGTCTTGGCCCGGGTATTGCGGCAGCCTTTGTATCGACAATTTATGGCATCGCTTCAGCCAATCTGCTGCTGTTGCCGATTGCGGCCAAGCTCAAGGATCAGGTGCGGGCGCAATCGCAGCTACGCGAAATCGTGACCGAGGGTCTGCTGGCGATCGCCGATGGAGAAAATCCCCGGGTGATTGAAACCCGCCTGCAAGGCTACCTGCATTAGGTGAGCGCATGTCCAGTGTCCAGACCACTCAGCGTGCCACCCACTACAGTCCGCCTCATTCCGAAGCAGGTGCCGCGCCGACAGGCCTGCCCGAAGCGGTGCGTCGTCCCCCTAGAGTACGCCTAGCCCGGCCACGCAGGCGGTACCAGGAGGAACACCTCAATCATGAACGCTGGGCCATTCCATACGGAGACTTGGTTACCCTACTGCTGGCATTTTTTGTGGTGATGTATTCCATCTCCCATGTCAATCAGGGCAAGTATCGGGTTTTGGCGCAATCCCTTGCACACGCATTTGCCGGAGCGCCCAGAGTCATTGAGCCGATTCAGGTGGGCCGGCAGCCTACCCAATCGCCACTTATTTCGACCATTCACTCACTGCAGCCGGCCGCTCCCGATGGCTCCGCCTTGCCAAAGATGATGTTGGCTCACAATTCGGCCAAGGCCCTGGCCGCTGCAGGCCCCGGTAGCGCGGCATCCGTCTCACAATTTGCCAAACTGGCTGAACAGGTACGCAAGGCCCTGGCCCCGCTGGTGCAAAGTGGGGCCATAACGGTTCATGCCAAGCCCTACTGGTTGGAAGTAGGCATCCATACCGACCTGCTGTTTCCCAGCGGGGTGGCGACTCTTTCACCTCAGGCGGTACCGGTAATCCAGCGTATTGCGGGCTTGCTCGCGCCCCTGCCGAATGCGCTGCGTATTGAGGGTTATACCGATGACAAACCGATTCATACGGCCGCTTTTCCTTCCAATTGGGAGCTGTCGGCGGCGCGGGCGGCGACAGTAGCGCGCCTGTTTGTCGATCATGGGGTTGATCCACGGCGGCTCGGGGTGATCGGCTGGTCGCAATATCGACCACTGAGCGGTAACAACACGCCTCAAGGACGCAACCGCAACCGGCGGGTCGAGATCATCGTGCTCGGTGGCAGTGAGTTACCCAAGCGTTTCTACAATATTGCCAAGGGCAGCGTTACTTCAAGCAAGCCAGTGGCTGCTCCGGCTTACAAGGGAAGCAAACCATGAGCAACTTGCCGCATACCTGGGCCATCGCCAACCAGAAGGGTGGAGTCGGTAAGACCACCACCGCTGTAGCCTTGGGAGGCTTACTGGCCAGGCAGGGTGAACGTACTCTGCTGGTGGATATGGATCCGCATGCCTCGATGAGCGCCTATTTGCAGTGCGAGGCCGGTCCGGCAGGAGGCAGCTGGGCACTGTTCGCGAAGGATCGGCAAGTGTGGCAAACGGAGGTTTGTCAAACTGCCATTGAGCACCTGGAGTTGCTTCCAGCAGTCTCCGCACTGGCCACCGTCGACCGTCAGTTTGGCAGTGTGCCGGGTATGGGGCGGCGATTGGCTGAGGCCCTTCAGTCACTGGGGGGGCGCTATCAGCGGGTGATCGTGGATTGCCCGCCGACCTTGGGTGTGCCCATGGTCAATGCGCTGGCAGCTTGCGAACGGGTGGTAAGCCCAACCCAGACCGAGTTCATGGCGCTGCGTGGTCTGCAACACATGCAGGCTACGCTGGCCAAGATCAGCCATTCCCTGGGCGGTATCTCGGCCTGGCACGTGGTGGCCACCCTATACGATCCACGTACCCATGCGTCCACAGTTTGTCTGCAAACCCTTCGTGAACAATATGCAGAGCACTTGGCAAATAGTGTGATTCCCATGGATACCCAACTTCGCGAAGCCAGTCATGCCGGGGTTCCTCCACATGCTTGGCCGGGCGCCCGACGAGCGGCCCGTGCCTATGACAACTTGCTCGACGAACTGCTGGCTGCCGAAACGCAATCCCAGTCGGAGGGGGCAGCATGAGTGTGCCATCTGTCGAGCCAGGTCATGAAGCGGTTTTAAATGATTATCTGGATGCCTTGCTGACACCGGAATCTACTGCACAGCAGGAACCGGTCGATACTGAGCCCGGCTCGCATTATCGCCTGTGCTCGGCCTCGGGGGTGGCGCTGGCTTTGCCGGAAGATGCTGTGGAGTCCGCTCTGCCTTGTCCGCCATTACCCACGGCATCGCGAGCGGATACACCTTGGTATCTGGGCCCGGTGGAATGTTCGGGCCGCAGCTTTGAGGTCGCTCATTTGGGACGCTTGGTGGCGCCGGGTCTGAGTGAACAACCAGCGGCTGTACTGTTGCCGTTGCGCGAATCGGACTGGGCGCTGGCTTGTGATGAGGCCTCGCAGATGGTGTCGCTACGCGAGCAGGATGTGCGCTGGCGGAAAACACCGGGGAGCCGATCCTGGTTGGCCGGTACGGTTTCGGCCCGGCGGGTGGCGGTGATTGATGTGGCTGGCATGCTGGATATTTTTCGTAGTGAAGCGAACCTTCCGGCCGTCACAACCGAGGAGAATGAAAAATGAGTACGGTTGAGAGTGCCATGACCGAAAGCAGTGGGCAGCGGCGTTGGCTGAGCTTTGATCTGGCCGGTGAGCACTACGCCATTGACTTGGCGCGTATTCACGAAGTGGTACGGCTCACCGAGATGGCTCATGTGCCGGGTGCGGCAGAGGAAATGCTTGGCCTGGTCAGTCTGCGCGGTGCCATTCTGGGGGTTCTGGACGGACGTCGCCGTCTGCATCTGGATCCCCATATTAAATGGGATAACGAGCTGCGCCGGTTAGTCGTTGTCTCGACCGAGACCGGTGAACAGGTGGCCTTGCTGGTGGATGCCGTCCACGATGTGATCGAGCAGGCAGTAACCGATCTGTTGCCGCCACCCGCTCGCCATAATTTGGGTACCAACGAAGCCGTTCAGGCGGTTTTGGTGGCCCATGAGGAATTCATAGCCGTACTGGATGTGGATCGTCTGTGCCACCTGCAGCCGGATAAGAATTGATTGGGCGCTACAGTCCTGCTGTCTCGCCACCACCCCGTGGTGCATCCACCTGCGGTGGGCGAAGAGAGGGCGGCCGGGGTTCATGCCCTACGGGATTGGTCCTGGCCCCGCACCGACCGACTTCCATGCCGGTCGCCCTACGGGATTGGCCCTGGCCCCGCACTGCGAACCACGGCTATGAACAAGCTGCCGCCCGCTACCCATTCGTCATTCCCGCGCAGGCGGGAATCCAGTGAAGAAAGCATGACCACGCAGTGGGCATACCGTCTTGCTTGTTGTAGGTAGGCCACAGTGGCTATTCCCCCCTTTTGGCCGCACCGGTCAACGCCGACCGCTGGCGTTACCCCGACCGCTCTATGGATCCCGGGTCTGCGCCCGGGATGACGGTATTTTTCTAATGACACGGTTCTGCGGGGTCACCCGCTTGTGGACGCTTGGCATCCAGAGCAACAAGCTTCCACCCACCTACGGTGGGCGTGTCCCTTCTCTCGCTCGCCCGAGAGAAGGGGCGAAGAGAGGGGCGGCCGGGGTTCGCGCCCTACGGGTGCGTTCGGGTCTGCGGGCGTTCGTCGACAGCTCATCCATGAGCTGGCAACGAACCGACCGACTTCCATGCCGGTCGCCCTACGGGATTGGCCCTGGCCCCGCACTGCGAACCACGGCCATGAATAAGCGGCCGCTACCCTCCCATTTGTCATTCCCGCGTAGGCGGGAATCCAGTGAAGAAAGCATGACCACGCAGTGGGCATACCGTCTTGCTTGTTGTAGGTAGGCCACAGTGGCTATTCCCC
>QILI01000106.1 GCA_003233305.1 Mizugakiibacter sp. | reverse complement strand
GAGCAGGCCTCTAACGTACTCCAGGTCGGGTGGATTCCCGCCTACGCGGGAATGACGAATGGGAGGCATGCTTGTCCATCGCCGTGGTTCGCGGTGTGGGGCCAGGAACCAAGTGGGAGTCGAGCACGGCAGCAACACGACAGGCTGTCGTGCCTATTCAGGTCTCACGGCTGAGGCCACTTTGTTCGAGTTCATGCAGATAGGCCTGCCAGTTCTTTTCATAATTATGGCCCAGCGAGTAAAGGATTTCCCAAGAAAAAATGCCGGTGTCGTGGCCGTCGTCGAAGCGTAGCAACACACCATATTGTCCAACCGGCTCGAGCGCAGTGATGGCAACGTCTTGTTTGCCACCAAGGAGACTTTTTTGTCCGGGGCCATGTCCCTGTACTTCGGCACTGGGTGAATGGGTGCGTAAGTATTCGGCAGATAGACGGAACCTGAGGCCGTCGCCAAAAACTACCTCAAGTTCCCGGGCCCGGCGGTGCAGAACGATCTCAGTAGGGGCGGCAGTCGGGTTCATATTGGCTTAGTGGGCGAGGCCGAAATCCGGACCCAGGCTGGCCAGATCGGGTGCAGGACCGGCGACTTCAAGCAAGGCACGACAGTACGGTTCCTCAAAGCTGATCGTGGATATTTCATCCCAGGCGAACCAGGATGGTTCACGCAGCCATTCGGCGTCGGGGCTGATTTCCTGGAGATTGAAACCGTCATCCTCAAGGTTCAGCAGGCGTCCGATATAGCAGACCTCGGCATCGTCTTCGTTATCCACATGAACGCCGATCGCCGGGCTGTATGCCGCCGCCGCCGTGAGTACTTCGCGGATATGATCCAGCGGGAAGGGTTTCGGCTTGGGGGGTACGATGTCACGCCCGGCGAGAGCTTTCTCAATAAAGCGGTGGTGTTGTTCCGGAATTTCAAGTTCGGTGATGTCACGATGTCGCATCGCATATACACCATCGAAACTAATACTGTCACCGATGACTGAAAGCAGAAAAAATTCACGCCCTATGTCTGCGACGTAGCCGCAGAAGCTGCCGTGTTCGAGTGCCCCGCGCCACAAGCGTACCAGTCTACCGTGGCGGTGTGCTTCTCGAAGGCGACCCCGAAAACCGGGGGTATGAAGTTGGATGACCGTACCCATAGGACTGTCAAGCATAGCACTTGAGCAACCCGAAACACTCAGAGTATGTAGCGACTGAGGTCTTCGTCAAGAACCAGGTTGGTGAGTGTTTTATCGACATATTCACGGTCAATCAGGTATTTTTCACCGGATTTGTCTGCAGCTTCGAAGGAGATTGACTCCAGCAAACGCTCCATTACGGTGGCCAGACGGCGAGCGCCAATGTTCTCGGTACGGCTGTTCACCTGGTCGGCGACCTCAGCCAGGCGGCGGATTCCATCGGGGGTAAATTCCAGGTGCACGCCCTCGGTGCGCATTAATTCGGTGTATTGCAGGGTTAGTGAGTGCTTGGGCTCGGTGAGAATACGCTCAAACTCTTTACTGCCGAGGGCGTTCAGTTCGACCCGGATGGGCAGGCGGCCCTGTAATTCGGGAACCAGATCGGAGGGTTTGGCCAGTGTAAAGGCTCCAGAAGCGATGAACAGGATGTGGTCGGTTTTTACCGGTCCGTAGCGGGTGGAGACGGTCGAGCCTTCGACCAGCGGCAGCAGATCCCGCTGTACACCCTCTCGGCTGACGCCACCATGGGTTTGTTCACGTCGTTCGGCAATCTTGTCGATCTCATCGAGAAATACGATACCGTTTTGTTCTGCAGAGGTCACCGCCTGTTGGCGTAGTTCTTCATCGTTGAGCAGTTTGCCCGCCTCCTCCTCGACCAGCAGCGGGCGGGCTTCACGGATACGCAGCTTGCGCTGCTGACTGCGATTGCCACCAATCGACTGGAACATTTGCCGAAGTTGCTGGCCCATCTCCTCCATGCCTGGTGGGGCCAGAATTTCGGCATTCATCGAAGCGTGCAGTTCGAGCTCGATCTCGCGCTCTTCAAGCTGCCCATCGCGCAACTGGCGGAGCAGTTTCTGTCGGGTTTCGTTATTGCTCTGCGTCTCGCTTTCCCAACCGCTGCGACTGGGTAACAGGGCGTCGAGCAGACGCTGCTCGGCATGATCTTCGGCCAGGCTGTGAACATGCTGGGTGGCTTCATTACGAACCAGTTTGTAGGCCACATCCACCAGTTCACGAATGATTGACTCGACATCCTTACCGACATAACCGACCTCGGTGAACTTGGTGGCTTCGATTTTCAGGAACGGGGCATGGGCCAGGGCCGCCAGACGACGGGCGATTTCGGTCTTGCCGACCCCGGTGGGTCCGATCATGAGAATATTCTTGGGCGTGACCTCTTCACGCAGGGAAGGTTCCAGCTGCATGCGTCGCCAACGGTTACGCAAGGCGATAGCTACAGCACGCTTGGCGGCATCCTGGCCAATGATGTGCTTGTCGAGTTCGTGGACGATTTCGCGCGGGGTGAGTTCAGACATGGGTAGGAGATTCGCGATTCAGAATGGCGGTCGGCAGAGCAGCGTTGTCTTAGAGTTCTTCAATGCTGCGCTGATGATTGGTGTAGATGCAAATGTCGGCGGCTACGCGCAAGGCTTCTTCGACTACATGTTGCGCATCGAGTTCGGTGTGGGCGAGTAGCGCCCGTGCGGCCGCCAGTGCATAGGGACCACCGGAACCGATGGCGATCAGCCCGTCCTCGGGCTCGATCACGTCGCCATTGCCGGAAATAAGTAAGGAGTTTTCCTGGTCGGCCACGGCCAGCAGGGCTTCCAACCGGCCCAGACGTCGCTCGGTGCGCCAATCTTTGGCCATCTCGACGGCAGAGCGCAACAATTGGCCGTTGTAGCGGCTGAGTTTGTCTTCGAAAAGTTCAAACAGGGTGAACGCATCGGCGGTCGCGCCCGCAAACCCAGCCAGGATTTTACCTTCGCCAAGACGGCGGATTTTGCGTGCGTTGGCCTTCATCACCGTATTGCCCAGGGTGACCTGACCATCGCCGCCAATGACTACATGGCCATTACGACGGACACTGATGATGGTGGTGGCGTGAAAGGCGTCCATGCGGGACTCCATGGGATCAGAATTTCAGAACTGGGGTCACCGCCAGCAATTGCAAGCCACTGGGGTGGACGTATTACACACTTTTATTCGGTTTCTGTAGATTTATAGTCGGTCCGCCAGGTTCCTAGTCGCGGTTACGGCGACGGTGGGCACGCGGGTGAGCCGCATCGTACACCTGGGCGAGGTGCTGGAAATTGAGGTGGGTGTAAATCTCGGTCGTGGTGATATCGGCATGCCCGAGCAGTTCTTGCACGGCCCGCAACTCACCGGAGGATTCCAGCAGGTGGCTGGCACAAGTATGCCGCAATAGATGGGGATGGACCCGCTTGCCCAGGCCTTGTTCCAGAGCCCGCCGCTGCAAGCGCAGACGCACGGCTGCAGTGCTCAGAGGACGGCCGCCACGGCCAGGAAAAACGGGGGTTTCAGGACCCGCGCATGGCAAGGCCTGCAAGGCTTGCAGTGCCGCGCGTCCGACGGGCACCAGACGGGTTTTGGAGCCCTTGCCAGTGACCCGGGCCAGACCCTGTTGGATATCCAGATCCCGCCAATACAGGCCAACCAGTTCGGATACCCGCAGGCCGCTGGAATAGAGCAGTTCCAGAATCGCCTGGTCACGCGGTTGCAACGCATCCCTGGCCTTGAGTTCAACCAGCACCTTGGCTTCGTCGACGTCCAACACATGCGGCAGGCGGCGTGGCAATTTCGGGGTGCGAACCGCCTGCGCTGGGTTGGCCTGAATCTGTCCCTCGCGCAGCAGATACCGGAACAAGCTGCGACTGGCCGAAAGCAGCAGCCGTAGACTGGCTGGCCCACGGCCACGCCGGTGTTCGGCAGCAATCAAGGCCTGGATCTGCTCGGTGCGGGCCTCGGGCCAGGATGGCACCCCGTTATGGTGCAGATGCCGGGCCAGCAGGCCCAGTTCGCGCCGGTAATTATCCACCGTACCGGGCGCGTAGCATCGCTCTACCTGCAGGTGTTCAAGAAAGTCTTCGAGCACCATGCTCAGCTTCGGGGGGAGGGAGGCTTTCACGGGTAGCGACCGAGTGCGACAGTCACCGCTTCGGCGATCAACTTGAGGAACAAGGTACCCAGGCCCGGATGAAAGTGATTGGGGTCATTGCTGCCGATAGCCAGCAGGCCGAGCTCGCCCAGTTTGAGCAGCGCGCCCGATTGCACTGCAGTAGCCTGGCAACCGAACAGAGCGTCCAGCTTGTCCTCGGCCAGGCGACCGCATAGTGGATCGCCACGTTGCAGGAAATCCTTGAATACGGGTAGTGCGGAGGCCCCACCGGGGGCAAACTGCAGCCAGGGTTCCTGGGGCAGGTCCTGGCCGTCACGGAACAACAGCAGGCTCACATAATCGGTGTGGAAATCCTCGTGCAAGCCAGCGACAACCACGCGTAGGGTCTCGAGCAGATCGGCGGCCCGTAACATGGCCAGAATGTACGAATGCACCTGCACGGCAAGCTGTTCGTTTTCCGTGGCGGTTTCGATGAGCTGATGCAGACGTTTGTCCAGTTCGCGATTGCGCTCCCGCAGGGTTTCGATCTGGTAGCTGGCCAACGAAGCGGCAGGCCCTTTTTCGCGTGGCACCATCAATAGGTCAGCGATGTCGGGAAAATCTTTGAGAAAATTCGGGTGACGACGCAGCCAGGCCGCGACATCCATGCCCTCCAGACCTTGTTTTAGACTTAGTTCGGTCATGCGCTTCTCCTGGATGCGTTACAAGCTGGCAATTCGGTGTAGTGCGAGCTATTGAGCTATTGAAAGTAGGCGTAAGGTCAATCTACTTTGTCCATGTGGACCCATGCAGAGTGGATTTTGCAAATCGGTTTACTCCTAAACCAGAGCAAGATGCTCAAACGGGCCTCGTCATCGCCGGCCTTTGCCAGAGATGACAGAAGTTTTATCCGGTGCTGCTGAAGATTGTTGGGAGGGCTGCCCTGGCTGCGCTTCTGCAAGCCACTCACCTTCATAGACGAATTGCGCCGGGCCGGTCATCCACAGCTTGGCACCCGGACCGGACCATTCGATCAACAGTTCGCCGCCAGGCTGCTGCACGGTGACCTGCGCATCAATACTTCCCCGGCGTCGCAGCACGGCTACCGCAGCCGCCGCACCGGTCCCGCAGGCTTGGGTCCAGCCGGCCCCGCGTTCATGCACCCGCAATTGCAGATGGGTGGGATCTTCGATGTACACAAATCCCGCATTGACGCCGTCAGGGAAGGCCGGGTGTTGGCTCAGGGCTGGACCCACTCGTTGCCATTCAGAGGCTTCGGGGTCTTCCACTTCAACGATGGCGTGTGGATTGCCAAGCGAGACGACCCCGATTTCCAGCAGACCATCGGCGACATCAAGGTTATAGCGATCGGCCTCATCCGGTGCCGTAAAAGGAATGCGGGCTGGAGTGAACAGCGGCTCGCCCATGTTCACGGTGACCTGGCCATCGTCCAGACAGCGAACCTCGACAGTTCCGGAAGGGCTTTGCAGAAGCACTGGATCAGTGCTGATCCGCCCGGCCCGCTGCAACCAGGCGGCAACACAGCGTACCCCGTTACCGCACTGCTGTGCCGGTGAGCCATCGGCATTCCAGATCCCGTAGGCGTAGGCCCATTCTGGGGTGGGTGAAGCGGTAATGGTCAACAACTGATCGAAGCCGATCCCGCGGTGCCGGTCGCCCATCTCGGCGATCCGTTCGGAGGTGTCGGTAAATACTTGAACGGATGTATCGATCACGACGAAATCATTGCCGAGCCCATGCATCTTGGTGAAGCGCAGGCTCATGGTTGCCGAGCCGGGGTGCTGCTGCTGTGGGCAGGAGTCACTTGTCCAGGAGGTCCATGAGATGTTGCTGGGGAGACCACCGAGTGGGGTGTGGCAGGTGTACCGGGACGCACTAACGGCCCCTTGTTGCCACAGGCTGCCAAGGGCAGAATTAATAGCACCCATGCAATCAAACGGCGCATGCACGCACTCCGCTGGAATGTGAGTTCAGTATACCGGGTGGGGTGAATAGCGGGTAACCAGGGGTACACTCAAGGCTTGGACTTTTTCTCGGTCGAATGCACATCAGAAGGCTGGCTGCCCAGTTGCTGCAGTTTGCCGACCAGCACGGTGCCACTCCAGTTGGCATCACGCCGCGCAATATAGTGCTTGGGATTCCAGTACCAGGCATTGCTCGCGTCAAAGTTGTTCGGAGTCATGGTGAGGCCTTGCCGCAAGTTGCCACCGGAGCCGAGGGCGATGGTAGAAATACCGTTATTGAAGCCGGTGTGGGAACCGGTGATCTGCAGCATGGTCTGGCGCAGTTCGCTCTTGATACGGGGGATGGTCACGGCATCACCGTAGGTTTTGGCCAACTGTTGATGTTCGGCTTCGGCAACTTGGCGCTGGGCAGAATCAAGTATTTTCCAGACCCGATTGCGGGTGGTGACGAACACCGGGTAGTCCCGTGAGGCCGCGATCGCCAGCCAGGCCCAGGCCTTGGCCGGGTTTTTCTTTACTCCATTGCCGTTGAGATACATCAGACCAATGGAAAGTTGCGACATCTTGTCGGCATAAAAGGCACCATAGCGGAACATTTTTAGTGCCGTGCTGTAACGACCGGCGGCAAAGGCGATCATGCCATTGAAACGTCCGAACAGATCGGGATGTCCCCAGGTTGAGGAATTGGTCATCGCATTCAGGCGTTTCTGGATGGCCGGCCGGTTAGACAGTGGTACGGGATTGCCCGCCGCCGCCACAAGCTGAGTACCCAACAGAAAAACCAAAACGCCCAGTACCGATCTGCGCGCCATACGCAGGCAAGTATTCCATGTCATGGTCGAGTCCTTGTGCTGATAGACAGGCTGCGACTTTAGCGGGCCGGATACCGAAACACAAAAGGTAGCCTTGTCCAATATGAAATGAGTCTGGGGCGAGCTGAAGCGGGAACGGGTTGCGTTCGGGGGGCGGGGTCAGTTCTCGCATTGTAACATCCGTCCATGGATGATCCGGCCTGCTGTCGCGTGAAGGGAGCTTAATATGGACTTCAACCTATCTCGGTTACAGTGATGTTACAATGCGAGAACTGACCCCATTCTGTTGTAAACCATGCAGCGCAAGCAGAGCAACGGCCAGCCCCAGCAGTACGATGAGTCGGCGCAGGCGTGGTTTGCCCAGGGTCAGCACGGCGGGGGCCAGCCATAAAACCAACAGCGGCAGCCAGCCCAGTGCCGTAGTGTGGGCCGGTATCCATCCGCTCAGCAGCAGTAAGCTGCCGATGCCCAGCCAGACCGGGCCGAGTTGGCTGGGTGCTGGGTAGGTTGCTGCAATAGCCGAGGGGTGTGAGTGATTGGGGTTGATGTAGGAGTAAGTCATGTTGCGGCCAGAGTTTGGAAACCATCGCCAGTCTTAAACATTACGGTCGCAAATACTGCGACACCTACGGAAGAGTTTGTCCGCAACACGCTTAGGCAGGCTAGAATGATAATCACTCTCCAGGAGCTTGTTCCATGAGCGATTTTGCCCGTTGTGCGGTACTAGGCCATCCCGTTGTCCATAGTCTTTCGCCACGTATCCACGGCGGATTTGCCCACGAATTGAGTATGATTTTGGAGTACGAAAAGGTTGATGTGGAGCCACAGGGTTTGTCTTCCTGGGTTGAAACTTTCTTTGCCGATGGCGGAACCGGACTCAATATCACGCTGCCGCACAAACAGGCTGCGGCGGCACTGGCTGCCCGGAGTAGCCAAGCGGTTGTCCAGGCTGGCGCGGCGAATGTACTCAGTCACGGAACGGACGGGACGATCGTGGCGGACAACTTTGACGGTATGGCATTGATCCGTGATCTGACTGAACGTTATCGGTTGGACCTACGCGGGCACGATACGCTGCTGCTCGGTGCGGGTGGCGCCGGTCGTGCTGCGGCTTTTGCCCTGCTTGATGCGGGGGTTCGTAGCCTAACCATCGTCAACCGCAGCAGTGCCGCAGCCGATGCGCTGGCTGATGCCTTGGGTCAGCCGGGCCGCGTACACAACCGCTATTGGAATGATCTTGGCAGCTTGGGGGTATTCGATCTGGTCATCAATGCGACCAGTGCCGGAGTGCTTGGACAGCAGCTGGATTTGCCATTTGGACTATTGACGCCACGGGCTACCTGTTACGACCTGTGCTACGGCTCCGCAGCGAGTGAATTTCTTGGTTGGGCCAAGGCGTCTGAGGCGCGTTATGCGTATGACGGTTTAGGTATGCTGATCGAGGGCAGTGCCCAGGCCTTTGAATGCTGGTTTGGAAAGCGTCCCGATACGGAGCGGGTGTTTACCGAGCTGCGGGTAGAATTTCCGCTGAGCGGTTGATCTTTGTCGTTGCTGGCCCCGAGTTGGTGGCTTCAGGCCGGGCACAATTGGGTGTTGCCAAGTTCGGTGCGGGGGTACATCGCGTAGCACTCCATACCGTCATCCCGGGCGCCGACCCGCGATCTAGCATAAGGTCGTTGGATTGAGACTGTTTACCGTATTCAGGATCATCAATAAATAGCGAATATCCACTCCGTGATCCCGCTTGGTCTTTATTCACTACAGCGGGGCAGTTCTGTTGTTTCTGATGGTGTAGCGACCCCTTGGCCTGCATCGAGGTAACGATTTTTGAGCCGCACATAATGCGCGGCAGAGTAGGCCAGCTGCTCGATCTCGCTGGCGTTGAGCTTGCGTACACAGCGGGCCGGGTTACCCAGCCACAGCTCGCCACGGCCAACAATCCTGCCGGGTGGGATCAAAGCAGCGGCACCGATCATGGCAGTCGGCTCGACGACGACGCCATCAAGCAGTACGGCATGAATACCGATCAGGCAGGTGTCGCCAACGCAACAGGCATGCAAAACCGCGCCATGGCCGATAGTCACCCCGGCACCCACTTCCAGGGATCGGCCGCCGGACGAATAGGGGCCATCGTGGGTGGCATGCAGGATGGCCCCGTCCTGCACGTTGGTATGTGCGCCGATGTGGATGTGTTGGACATCACCACGAACTACTGCACCCGGCCACACCGAGGCATCGTCACCGAGCTCCACGTCACCGATCAAGGTGGCCGACGGATCAATATATACGCGCTTGCCGAACCGTGGCTGGATACCGTTGAAAGAGCGTAGGGATAGGTTCATTGATGGGTTTCCGTTGGGGCGAGTATGGTCTGGCATAGATGCCATCCTAATGCTGCGGGGAGTTGGATATGTATACCGAACCGAACGAGTCTGCATTACGCGAACTACTACAAGGCCAGCGCCGCGCACAGGCTGTAAAGGTTCCGGACCGGGCTCAGCGCCTGGACGATCTGTTGCGCTTACGCGAGGCCTTTAAGGCTCGCCTGGACGATTTGTGTGCAGCTATGGATGCGGATTTTGGGCATCGTTCCCGGCACGAGTCCCTGCTTGCCGATGGCATGGTGGTTATCAATGCGATCGACGATGTACGCCGGCATCTGCGCCGCTGGATGCACCCCAAGCGGGTGCGCGCAGACTGGCTGTTTATTCCAGCTCGTGGGGAGATTCGCTATCAGCCACTGGGAGTCGTTGGGGTGATCGCGCCGTGGAATTATCCGGTCAATCTGGCTCTGGTGCCGTTGATCGAAGCGCTTGCCGCCGGCAACCACGTGATGCTGAAACCTTCCGAGCAGACCCCGCGCACCTCGCAAGCCATGGCCGAACTGCTCGATTCGGTGTTTCCCAAGGAGCGGGTGGCCACCGTACTGGGTGGTCCCGAGGTGGCGGCGCGGTTCAGCGCCTTGCCGTTTGATCACCTGATTTTCACGGGATCGACCACAGTGGGACGCAAAGTGGCACTGGCAGCGGCCGCCAATCTTACCCCGGTGACCTTGGAATTGGGTGGCAAGTCGCCGGTAATCATTGCCCCGGATTATCCCTTGCAGACGGCAGCGGAACGCATTGCGGCGGGCAAACTGCTCAATGCCGGCCAGACCTGCATTGCTCCGGATTATGTGTTGTTGCCCGAAGCCGTGCAGCGTGACTTTGTCGCTGCGCTGCGAGCCTATGTTGAGCGCCATTATCCAACTTTGCGCGACAACCCGGATTACACCACCATTATCAATGATCGCCAGTATGCCCGGCTGCTGGGGCTGGTTGATGAAGCCCGTGCACAAGGCGCCATGGTGGTGACCTTGCCCGGTGAAGAGGCCCATGACCCTGAACGCCGTTTATTCGCACCGACCCTGCTGCTGGATGTGCGCGAGGATATGCTGGTCATGCAGGAGGAGATCTTCGGGCCCATCCTGCCGCTGGTTGGATACACCGAGCTGGCTGAGGCACTGGCCTGGATCAACCGCCACCCGCGACCGCTATCGCTGTATCACTTCGACCATGATCAGGCCCGTACTGAGCAGGTCCTCGAACAGACCCATGCCGGTGGGGTGACCGTGAACGATGCGGTACTGCATTTTGTCCAGTCGCGGCTGCCCTTCGGCGGCATCGGGGCGTCGGGCATGGGCCACTACCATGGGCATGCAGGGTTTGTGACGTTTTCCAAACAGAAACCGGTGTTACGGCAAGCCCGCTGGTCAGGCATGGCGCTGATGCGCCCGCCCTATGGGCGCCTTGCCGACCGGCTGCTGGCCTTTTTGACCCGTTGAAGAGGCACAGGTGGTCGGGTCGCCCCGAGCGCAAAGCGTCGGTAGATGGGTGGCACCGCCAGCAGATAAAAATCCTGTCATCCCGGGCGCAGACCCGGGATCCACGCTCTGGCGGTAGCGTCCGATGTCCGATGAAACCTTAAACGTGCTGCGGGCCGGGTGGATTCTCACCTGTGCTGGAAAGACAATAATAAGGGTGCCGGCATACTTGGTCATGGCAGTCCGGCTCTTGAATAAGGATGATTTCGACCCCAGCATGGGTCTTTCGCCGGATGTTCTCCCATGCCAGTCGACAATCCCCTGCTTCGTGATTCCGATCTACCCCCTTTCGCAGAGATCCGTCCCGAACATATCCTGCCGGCGGTACAGCAGTGTCTGGAAGCGTTCCGATCCACGGTGACCGCGATCAGCGATCCTGGCTCCGTGCACGACTTCGAGCATGTCCTGTTGGCAACTGAGCGCCAGGAAGAGCGGCTCGGGCGGGTCTGGGCACCGGTATCGCATCTGCATGCCGTAGCCGACAGCCCAGCTTTACGCGAAGCCTATGCTGTGGCCCTGGAGAAAATGACCGCCCAGGCGTTGCAGTTTGGCCAGCACCGACCCCTATTCGAAGCGGTCAAGGCGGTTTACGAGAGTGCCCAGTTTGCTGGTTTGTCCCAAGCCGAGCGAGCCTTGGTGGAGCATCAGCTACGCGATTTCCGGCTGTCTGGTGTGGCCTTGGAAGAACCGGCCCGCACCCGGTTCCGCGAAATTGGCATGGCCTTGTCGAAGCTGACAACCGGGTTTGAGGAAGCGGTCCTGGATGCCACCGAAGCCTGGAGTGAACACCATGACACTGCAGACCTTCTAGCGGGCTTGCCCGAGGCCGAACGCAGCCCGTTTTTCGCGGCGGCCGAGCAGGCGGGGATGGAGGGCATATTGGTTACCCTCAAGCCACCGGTCGTCCAGGCAGTACTGAGTTATGCCGAGGATCGTGGCTTGCGGGAACGGGTCTGGAGTGCCTATCAAACCCGGGCTTCGGACCAGGGTCCACAGGCCGGACGTTTCGACAACAGCGAACGCATCGAACAGATTCTCGCGCTGCGTCACGAGGCGGCCGGCTTGCTGGGATATGCCAATACGGCTGAGGAATCTCTGGCGACCAAGATGGTGTCGAATACCGATACCGTGCTCAGCTTTCTGCGTGATCTGGCCGCGCGGGCCCGGCCTGTCGCCGAACAGGAGCTTGAGACTTTGCGGCGCTTTGCCCGTACCGAGCTGGGGCTGGATAAGCTGCAACCCTGGGACGTGGGGTTTGCCTCGGAGCGTCTGCGCAAGCAGCGTTTCGACCTCGACGACGCGATCCTCAAACCCTACTTCCCATTGCCTGCGGTTCTCGAAGGTCTGCTCAGTATCGTGGCGCAGGTTTTCGGAGTGCGGGCGGTTCCCCGCGAAGGGGTGGAAACCTGGGATTCCGAGGTGCGTTACCTGGAGCTTTGCAATGCCCAAGGCGAGGCGTTTGCGGGCTTATATCTGGATCTGTACGCTCGTACGGGTAAACGTGGCGGGGCCTGGATGGATGTGTGTCGCAGCCGTTTTCGCGATCAGGCCGAGCACTTCAAACCAGTGGCCTTTCTGACCTGTAATTTTGCTCCCCCCCATGGTGATACCCCCGCGCTGCTTTCCCATAATGATGTCCTTACCCTGTTCCATGAGTTTGGCCATGGTCTGCACCATCTGCTGACCGAGGTGGATTTGCCTTCGATCGGTGGCATTGACGGGGTCGAATGGGATGCCGTCGAACTGCCCAGCCAGTTGCTGGAAAACTTTGCCTGGAACCGGGAAGCGTTGCTGGGCTTTGCCCGGCATTACCGTACCGGGCAGGCGTTACCCGAGGCGCTGTACCAGCGCATGCTGGATGCGCGGCATTTCCAGGCTGGCCTGGGCTTGCTGCGACAGCTCGAATTTGCCCTGTTCGATTTTCTCCTGCACCGCGAATTTGAACCCACTAGAGGGGCACGGGTCATGGCTTGTTTGCAAGCAATCCGGGACGAAGTTGCCGTTTTACAGCCACCGGCCTGGGCCAGGTTTCCGCATGCTTTCACCCACATCTTTGCCGGAGGTTATGCGGCCGGCTATTACGGCTATTTGTGGGCGGAAGTCCTGGCGGCCGACGCCTTTTCCCGTTTTGAGGAAGCGGGAGGGCTGGATAGCACCAGTGGCACCGCATTGCGTCGCGAAATTCTTGCGGTGGGCGCTAGCCGGCCCGCACTGGAGAGTTTTATCGCTTTCCGGGGTCGTAAACCCCAGATCGAGGCCTTGCTGCGCAGTTACGGACTGGCGGCCCGAGAGCAGCCAGCCTCGGCAAGGGTGGAGCAGGCATCGTAGGATAGGCCCATGAAGATCGCTACCTGGAACGTCAATTCTCTCAAAGTACGCCTTCCCCACCTTCTGCAATGGGTACAGGGGACTGCCCCCGATATCATCGCCCTGCAGGAGACCAAGCTGGACGATGCCAGGTTTCCGCACGCGGAAATCGAGGCCGCCGGGTATCGGTCGGTCTGTTCCGGGCAGAAAACCTACAACGGAGTGGCCGTTCTGGCCCGGCAGATGATCACCGAGGTGATCACCGATATTCCCGGCCTTGAGGACCCGCAACGGCGGATTTTGGCCGTGACCGTCGGGGATTTGCGGGTTGTCAATCTATACGTGGTCAATGGCCAGGCGGTGGGTAGCGAAAAATATGCCTACAAGCTGGATTGGCTAAGCAAGGTGACCGCATTTCTGGCCGAACAATTGAAATGCTATCCCGACATGGTGGTGCTCGGTGACTTCAATATCACCCCGGACGATCGCGATGTGCATGATCCCGAAGCATGGCGGGGGGCGATTTTGTGTTCGGATGCCGAACGTGCAGCTTTACAGGTCATACTCAAGCTGGGGTTTGTCGACAGTTTTCGTACCTTTCATAACGAGGCGGGACATTTCAGTTGGTGGGATTATCGTCAGGGTGGTTTCCGTCGTAACCGTGGTCTGCGCATCGACCTGATTCTGCTCAGTGACGCCTTGTGTTCCAGGCAGCTAGCCGCCACCATCGATGTGGAGCCCCGTCGCTGGGAGCGTCCATCCGACCACGCCCCTGCGCTACTGGAATTGCAGGCATGATTAATGAGCAAAACTTTTCCCTGACCAATACAGAACTCGACGAACTTGACCGCTTTCTGCGTGAGCAGATGGTTGAGGACGACCAGGAGATATTGTTATTGGACGGCGTTCACGGCCTACTGACTGCACTGGCAGTTGGGCCGCAGCCAGCCCAGCCTGATGAGTGGTTGCCTGAGGTTCTGCGCCAACCGTTTGTGGATGCTACCCAGGGCCAACACATTTTAAGTCTGCTCGCGCGTTTGAACGACTCTATCCACAGTGAGCTTGATGCCGACTGTTACGAGCCCATCCTTGGCGAGATGCAGGATGAGCAGGGACAGACGGGGATTTCTACTGCTGGCTGGTGTAGCGGTTTTGCCCATGGCATGGACCTGCGCTCGAATATCTGGGAGTTAAGGCTTGATGAAGACATGCAACTGGTTGAGCTGTTGGCACCGGTGATGGAATTGGCGGCCCAGGATGGGGCCTTGGGTGATAGTGATGCGGTCAAGCCGATGAGCGATCAGGAATACAGTACGCGTTTGGCTGAACTACCCGAAATCGTCGATGCGATGGCACAGTACTGGCGCGTGCGCCCACCGTTGGGCCGGGAGCAGCAAGCCGCCAGCATGGATGCCGCGGTTGCCTACCAGCGGCGCAGCGGTCATTCGGTGCATTGACCCCGGGACACATTGGAGGCTTACTCGGACGTTGCCACGAGATCGTGGATCCCGGGTCTGCGCCCGGGATGACGAGACAAGAACACTTCGGGCCACGGCTATACACAAGCCGGCAATCTGCATGCTTGTCACCCCCCTGTGCTGCTGTACCGTTTCCCGTATGCAGTCTATTGCGTATATTTTATTTTGGGGGTAGCCGTCAATCCAAGAAAGACGAGCATGGCCTGATTGAGACGCCGGATATGCCCATCATCCAATCGCCCGATCCGGGTGCCGACTTTGGTTTTTTGGACGGTAGTCATTTTGTCTACCATCAGGCGACTCGGAGCGTGCAGTC
Source organism: Mizugakiibacter sp. (assembly GCA_003233305.1). Lineage (GTDB taxonomy): Bacteria > Pseudomonadota > Gammaproteobacteria > Xanthomonadales > Rhodanobacteraceae > Metallibacterium. The sequence goes on along the minus strand of QILI01000106.1, from coordinate 4,830 downwards.
CGTTGCGCGTGTTGGGCTCTACGGGCAGACGGAACAGCGGCGCGTCAGTCTCATCGGTGGTAAGGGCGCAGACAGTTACTGAGTCGGTAGCGTCGAAGCTGTCATCCTGAACGATGACGACGGGGCGCGGCTTGCCCGCATAGTCTTTGCCGCCCGAGACGGTCCAAATATCGCCCCGTCTCACCCCTCGCCCCAATCTGATACAGCGTCTATGAACGCCTGATCCTCGTGCGCATGGGCGCCGGCCGCAACGGCAAGAGATTGGCGGTGTGCTTCAGTGCGGAAGGCAGGTGCACGAACGTCCGGCACCCAAATCTGGATGGGATGCAGACCCTGTTCGCGCAACCGCTCACGATGTTCTCGCACCTTCATGCGCGAGGATTTGGGCTGGGGTGTTGAAGTCATACAGTTTCTTTAGACGACTAGTTACATGTAACTATATCATGGTTGGGACACCGCAATTATGGGGACCGTCGTTGTGTACGAATACACGTCCTGATCGGCATCGGTCCACTCAGTGCTGATGCGGCGGCGGCCAAACCTTTTTCGTTAATTCCCGTGCAGGCAGAAATCCGGCATGTAGGATGTGGTGAGGTACGAACCGCATCAATCGGGACCATTTATTTCACGCAATACCGGCGTTGTGGTGTTACCAGAACGCGGTGCTTGCCAACTTGTCTATTGCCATGGGCTCACAGGTTTGTTTACAAGGCATCGGCATCCAGTTCGCCGGTACGAATGCGTATCACCTGCTCCAGCGGGCTGATAAAAATCTTGCCATCGCCGATCTTGCCGGTCCGGGCTGCCGTCTGGATGGACTCCACCACGCGCTCCAGCAGGTCTTCTGCGACCGCAACTTCGAGTTTGAGCTTGGGCAGGAAGTCGACCACGTATTCGGCTCCCCGATAGAGTTCGGTATGACCTTTCTGGCGACCGAAGCCCTTAACTTCGGTGACCGTGATGCCCTGTACTCCGACCTCGGAGAGGATTTCACGAACATCATCGAGCTTAAATGGTTTGATGATGGCAGTTACGAGTTTCATGCGGGACTCCCAGGATGGGTATGGGTATTTCACCACGAAGAGCGGTTCAGTGGGGCCAGTCATTTGACCAGGTGTTCCGCTGCTATGACAGAATGTAGGAAAATGCCTACGCCACGCGGCGCCCATCCCCACTGGGCGGCATCGATCGTGACGCCTAGACTCCAACCCTTATCCGAGGAAGTGCCATGTTTGACACCGCCGCTATCGACCAACTTGCCACCCGCCTGTCGGCCTTGCTGCCGCCGGGACTGAGTGCTGTCCGGAGCGAATTCGAGGCCAATGCCCGGGAGGTCATTTCCGCCGGGCTGCGGCGTCTGGATCTGGTCACCCGTGAGGAGTTTGACGTCCAGCGGGAGCTGCTGGCGCGCACCCGACAGCGGGTCGAACAGCTCGAAGCCAGAGTGAGCGAGTTGGAAAAGCCACCAGGTACAACGAATTGATTGATCGATTCTGGCCACTTGCCAATCGCCTTAGAGCGTAGGTTACGTGCCCTGACCCAGCAAGATGCGGTACGCGGTATTTGGATATTGCCAGCATGGCAAGGGAGGGTTTACCAGGATGAGTCTTGCCGTAACCCTAAGCCGTGCCCAGGAAGGAGTACAAGCTCCGCAGGTGATGGTCGAGGTCTACCTCTCTGGAGGCTTGCCGGGCACTTCCATCGTCGGCCTGCCCGAGGCAGCGGTGCGTGAAGCCCGCGACCGGGTGCGGGTTGCCATCCAGTCGACACGTTTTGACTATCCGGCCCGCAGGGTGACCGTCAATCTTGCTCCCGCTGACCTGCCCAAAGATGGCGGCCGCTTCGATCTGGCCATCGCCCTGGGGATTCTTGCGGCGGGAGGGCAGGTTCCACAAGATCGCTTCGGCCGTTACGAGTTCATGGGTGAACTGGCCTTGTCCGGGGCTCTTCGGCCGGTCAGTGGATTGCTGCCGGCCTTGATGCGGGCAGCTGCCGAGGGCCGCTCGGTGGTTGTACCCAGCGCCAATGCTATGGAGGCCGCACTGCTCGGTGATGCGGATGTGCGGGTGGCTGACAGTCTGGCGGAGGTCTGTGCCTGGCTGGCAGGTGGGCAAGAGTTGCCGCGTGCGGAACAGGTGCCGGCTGGCGTGACATCCCGGTTTCCGGATCTGGCCGAGGTGCGGGGGCAACTGCAGGCGCGACGAGCCCTGGAGATCGCCGCCGCAGGAGGCCATCACCTATTGTTTAGCGGCCCACCCGGAACCGGTAAAACCATGTTGGCTGAACGTTTGCCCGGTATCCTGCCACCGCTGAATGACCAAGAAGCCCTGGAATCCCTGGCCGTACGGTCGGTCTCGGGAGAACCGATCGAGTATCGGGATTGGCGGTTACGACCCTTTCGGGCACCGCATCACACCAGCTCCGCAGTCGCCCTGGTTGGAGGCGGTTCATGGCCGCGTCCAGGAGAAATATCGCTGGCTCACCATGGTGTGTTGTTTCTGGATGAGTTGCCGGAATTCAACCGGCATGTGCTGGAGGTATTACGTGAGCCGCTCGAATCCGGACAGGTCATCATCGCCAGGGCGGCCCGGCGGGCCAAGTTTCCGGCACGCTTCCAGTTGGTCGGGGCGATGAATCCCTGTCCCTGTGGTTATGCCGGGGATCCATCGGGGCGGTGTCGTTGTACCCCGGATCAAATTCACCGTTATCGAGCAAGATTGTCCGGCCCGTTGCTCGATCGTATCGATCTGCAAATCGAAGTGCCGCGAGTGCCCTTGCGTGACTTGGCCCTGGCGGAGGGAACGGGAGGTGAGGCCAGTGCCACGGTTGCTGCACGGGTTCGGGGGGCGCGAGATGCTGCTGTGTCCCGGGCAGGACGCCCCAATGCCCGCTTGGGCTCGCACCAACTCGACGCTGATTGTGCCTTGAGTACAGCGGAACGAAGCCTGTTGGCGCAGGCGGTAGAGCAACTCGGCTTGTCGGCACGCGCCTACTATCGGGTGCTGCGGGTAGCCCGGACCATTGCGGATCTTGACGGCTGCCCGACTCGTGTCGGTCGCGAGCATCTGGCTGAGGCTTTGCAGTTTCGTGGCTTCAGCACACACAGTAAAGTGTAACCATTGGTATCGTTATTGAAAGCGCATATTATAAGTCCTAGATCACTTCGTGATCGCCCGTATTATTGCGGTTCAGCGTAGCGACAGTGCCGGTTGCGATACTGGCAGGAAATCAGGGAGGGGTAGATCCAGGGTGGATAACGTATGACGTGCGTAAATCTGATTTATTGGGATAACGGTTACGGCCTCAGTCGCGACTACCGACTGCTCGCTGCAGCGTTGTGCGAGCAAGGTTGTGATGTGGTGGCCACAGCAGTAGGTATTCGCCACGAACATCTTCGGCGTAGTGGCTGTATGCGTGGCTACGTACGCTGGCAAGGCTTGGTACACAGTCTGCGGCGGCACTTGAAACCGCCTCGGCAATTTGACTTGAACATCATGCTCGAACACGTCTGGCCCGACCAGTTGGCGCGGGCCCGGCACAACGTAATCGTACCTAATCCCGAGTGGTTCGATCGGCATGATCGTCGCTATCTGGCCGATCTCGACGCGGTATGGGCCAAGACCCGTAATGCGGCGGATATCTTCACGGGCCTGGGTCGCCTGGCTCTGCATGTAGGGTTTAACAGCGAAGACAGCTATCGTTCCGACATTCCCAGGCAACGACGCTTCCTGCACTTGGCCGGGGCTAGCCGTACTAAGGGTACCCGCCGACTTCTGGATCTTTGGCAGCACCATCCGGAGTGGCCTACCCTGACGGTTGTACAGCATCCACGGGAAGCTTGTCCTACCCCCCAGGCAGCGAACATCGATCACCGCATTACCTACTTTAATCCCGCTGATCCAACCCAAGGTGCTCAGTTGCGAAGTCTGCAAAACCAGCACGCCTTTCACGTATGTACATCGGAAACCGATGCCTGGGGGCATTATTTAGTTGAGGCTATGGCGGTAGGAGCTTTGACGATTACTGTGGATGCTCCGCCCATGAATGAACTGGTCTCACCCGATCGCGGTATCCTGGTCCCTTATGAGCGCAGTGATTCGATGGCCCTGGCCACTCGCTATTACTTTGATGAGGAGGCGATGGTAAAGAGTATTGAAGAGGTACTCGGTTTGTCTGCAGTGGAAATTGAAGCATACGGAGACCAGGCTCGAGCCTGGTATCAGGATAACCGTAATAGCTTCACCAGGCGGGTCGGCGAGGCACTCGAGAGCAGTCTGGCGTGACTGGCATGATTACTCGAGAAAGAGCCAGAATGCTGGCTGTGCTGGTTGCCGCGACGGGTCTGGCCATGCTGGCGCTGTTTGCAACCTCCCCCGGTCTGGGCTGGCTGAATGCCCGTAACGGCGCCATCCTGCTGCTGTTGGGGACCTTCGGCATGGGGGGGCGGCCATGGCGCGAACTGGCTCGACACCCGATCGTACAACTGCTGCTGTTGTTCTCGTTCTATGTGGTGCTGCAGGCGGTCATCGCACATTGGCGCATGCCATCCATCGCTATCGATGTGCAACTGGCTGCAGCCTCCAAACCGCTCAAGTTGCTCGCCTGGGCCTGTCTGATCGGCTGGTGGCTGGTCGAGCATCCACGCTGGTTGATGCCGGCACTCAGTCTGTTATTGCTGGGCCTGGCTATTTGGATCGCGATCAATGTGCCTTGGGACCATCTCAGCCTGATGCTGGCGGGGCGACTGCGCCTCCAACCCGACGGTTACGCCCCCAATCTGGTCGGTGTGTTCTCGGCCCTTGCCGTATTGATCATCACCTTGCGCTTGGT
>QILI01000137.1 GCA_003233305.1 Mizugakiibacter sp. | reverse complement strand
CGGCAGCTTAGAATACGTGACGCCGGTGGGCTGATCGTGATCGACTTCATTGATATGGAAAGTACTCACCATCAGCGGGAAATAGAGGAACAACTCAAGGAATCTCTGAAACTCGATCGGGCCCGGGTCCAGATCGGCCGTATCTCGCGTTTCGGTCTGCTTGAAATGTCACGGCAACGCCTTCGGCCAAGCCTGGGCGAAGCGACCCAGGTGGTATGTCCACGCTGCGATGGGCATGGGCGTTTCCGCGGGGTGGAATCCCTGGCGCTCTCCGCTCTGCGGCTAGCCGAAGAGGCGGCTATGAAAGATCACACCGGACAAGTTCTGGTACAGGCACCGACAGAAGTGGCTAATTTTCTTCTTAACGAGAAGCGTGCCAACGTCATCGAGATTGAGTTGCGCCATGCAACTCATGTCATCATCGTCGCCGACCTACATCTCGAAACACCCAGACTTGAAATTACACGTATTCGTGAAGGTGACCTGGAGCAGTATTCATCTCCTAGCTATGAGCAGTTGACCCGTCGGCCGGAACCCAAACTTCCCAAAGTTGGCCAAATCTCTTCTGAAGGTGTGGACCCCGCTGTCACCACGGTTCTACCCAATACCCCCATTCCGACTAAACTGCGGGCCCCCCGAAGACCCGAGACCCCAACCCGTCGGATCACAACGCAAAGTACGGGCCGGCAGAAGAGAGGCCTGTGGCAGCTTTTATTCGGCTGGACCCAAGGCTCTAACGAGGCTGATGCTGATAACCAAACTACACGGAATACCGCTACCCAAACTCACTCTACATCACCCAGGAACACGGCTCGGACCCCAGCCCCGGCAACTCGAAGAAGTGGTACCGGGAACCGTCGCAATACCTCATCGACCGAGCATTCATCACGCCGTAGTGGGCATGCTGAAACCAAGCCATCCAGTCCCCAGTCCACACCAGCAGGACGGCAGACCGGTAACACTACTGCAACGACGAGCAAACGGGCCAAGCCTCGTCGTTCCTCCGGCAACGGCTCTAACAAAGCCAACAGTGCCGGTCAAGTTGCCGCATCCGGCAACCCGCCAAGTCCGGCACCCATATTGACAGCCGGGGTTAAAACAGAATCCTCCGAAATACGCAGTGATAATTCCGCAGCCAGCCCCGCCACTCCTGAAGCCGAGTCCACCACTCCGGCTAAGCGTAGCCGCCGTCGGGGGCGTCGTGGTGGCCGTCGTCGGCACAATCCTGTTGCAGCCAATAGCCCGGTTGAAAATGCCGTTGATCCAAAGTCTTCCAGCACTCCAGGTAATGCACCTGATCCGTCTATCGCAATGCCTGCGAACGATGCACCGGGTAGCAGCCTGTCAGCCAAGAATTCCGTACCGGTAAATTCCTCGTCAGAAAAAGCCATATCCAGATCTACGCCTAGCCCTGAACAGGGATTATCTACCGTACCAACCACTCCCTCCCCAGCACCTGCTACTGAGCAACCGGCTACCCGACCCACGGTGCCCGGAACCACCCGGGCGAAACCTCAAGCAGCTGAGCTTCATGGTAACCATGCCGCGGCCCTCACACCCGTATCGTCCACAACCCAGAAACCGTCTGTTGAAAATTCCATCAGCACCCCACCCCATCGTGACACTGCGAAAACCACAACACGTTCTATAAGTGCTCCCGATCAATCCGGACGGGGGCTATCGGCTACACAGGATGTGGCAAAAATTACTTCACAGACTCGCCAAACATCAAAACCTTCTACCGGGCCGACACCGGCTCATGGCAAGACCTCCCCCACCACGGACCAGCCTGCAGCCAGCTCCAAGTCAACCAGCACAGCGACTGTCGCTTCGCCAACAGCCGTTTCCAAGCCCGTGAAAGCTGTATCCGAACCCGCTTCAGCACCTCTCTCAGCTCCCCCGGCGATTGCGCCCACTATCTCAACACCGCAAAACCAAGAACGCTCAACAACTACGTCGAAGACTACAGCTCAATCTCACGCGATCGATTCCCCGGTATATCCTGCCAGCAGCACCAACACCGCCCCAAAGAAGTCGGATCAGACCAAGCCAACGACTCAAGTGCTGGATAAATCAGACCTGGCTACGCAAACCAAGTCACGAGTCGAGCAGAGAGTCTCAGCACCCGTCGACGTCGCAGCAATTCCCTTACACAAACAGATTCATCAGGCCCTGCGAGAAGGTGAAGCACATCATCGCGGCAAGCAGCCACCCAGTCAGCCTAATCTATTCACGGAAGACACACCTACGGCCAGCCCCAGGCATTCCGTTGCCGAGTCTACCAAGCAAAACGCTCCAAAACCGAAGAAGCCATCAGGAGAGTCATAGCGCAATGATAGTGAAATAATGTCGGGGTTCTGCCACCAATTCATATAACGTATTCAGGCTCCCCCCTCTCCTGCTGACGATATGTTCAAATAGCTAGATGGCCAAGTGGGTCATTGGGTAGCCTTAATCTGGATTGCACTGAGGTAAGGCGATATCGACTCCCCGCCGCACCGCAGCCGGACCGCAGCCTGGGCAGGCTGGATCTCGTGATAAATGCAGTTCGCGAAAAACTAACGGTAGAGCATCAAATAAAAGTAGTCGGCCAACCATTGACTCACCCAGACCAAGCAGCAGTTTGATGGTTTCCAGCGCCTGTAAGGTTCCTAGAATTCCGGGCAACACCCCCAGTACTCCGGCTTCGGCACAGCTTGGCGCTTCTCCGATACCGGGAGGATCAGGATACAAACAGCGGTAACATGGACTATCAGCTTGCCGTGGATCGAAGACGCTCAACTGGCCGGAAAATCGCTCAATCCCCGCATACACCAGTGGGATACCACGTCGAAGGCTGATTTCACTCAATAGATAACGGGTTGGAAAGTTATCTGCACCATCCACGATGACATCATGTCCGGCCAGTAAAGTATCGGCATTATCCTGTTGCAGACGTGTTTGGCAGGCATGAATCTGCAGGCTAGGATTCAGCCCCAGCAGGGTGTTGCGTGCCGATTCGACTTTCGGCATACCGATAGATTTTTCGCTATGCACAACCTGCCGATGCAAATTACTGCGCTCTACCTGATCGTGGTCGATCAAGGTAATCCAACCGACTCCAGCGGCAGCAAGATACAGCCCCACTGGGGCACCAAGGCCTCCGGCCCCAACCAGGGCCACGCGAGAAGCAGCCAGCTGCTGTTGGCCCAAGGGGCCGATTTCAGGCAGGATCAATTGCCGCGCATAACGATCCCGAGCATCGCTGTCGAGCTGTATCCCTTCCAGTGGCAAGCCCTTGGCGATCCATGCCGTGACCCCTCCCGCAACCGAAACCACCTCGGAATAACCCATATTCTGCAAGCTAAGCGCTGCTCGTAAGGAGCGCTGCCCAAGAGCACAGATGAGCATAAGAGGTTGATTTGAAGTCGTAGACTGGTCTTGTAGAAATTTTCCAAGCCCTGCCTCGTTACAACCCAAGGCACCCCATGGCAAACCTTTCTCGCGCTCGGCAGTGGAGCGAACATCGAGTAAAAGATGTCCACGTAACTGACGTCGTCGCGCTTCTTCGACACTGATTTGTTGAACCATTGTTATGTCTCTATCCCGTCTTCAGCCGTCACCAGGTTTCTAGCTGAATGGCTTAGTTGCACTATCGCCGGCATCAGTTTTGAGCCCTGTCGCTGCAGCTCAATGTTTCCCACGAACATGCTGTAGCAGCCGTTTACGCTTACGTAACTGGCGTCCACTAAGGATATTCTTACGCCCGGCAAAAGGATTTTCTCCGTCCCGAAAATGAACGCGTACCGGGGTACCGTAGAGATGAAATCGTTTGCGGAAAAAATTCTCCAGGTATCGTACATAGGCGGGAGCAATATGTTGGGTACGACTACCGTGAATGATGATGGTCGGTGGATGGTTACCGCCAAAATGCGCATAACGAAGCTTGGGCACATGACCCCGTACCAACGGAGGCTGGTAGGCCGCATACGCCTGCTCCAATGCTCGGGTCAGTACCGGCGTACCAAGCGAGCGATGTGCTGCAGCATGGGCCCGATCAATCGCCCGCATCAATTCGCGAAAACCGGAACCTTGCAGCGCCGAAAGAGTCACTACCGGAGCCCAGGCGGCAAATTCCAGTTTTCGATCAATCCCTACCTGGCAGTGTCGGCGGGTATCACGATCCAGTCCATCCCATTTATTCAGAGCAATTACTAAAGCCCGGCCGGCATCCAGAACGTAGCCGATGAGGCTCAGATCCTGATCGGTAACTCCCTCCTGCGCATCCAGCATCAGTAAGGCAACTTCGGCATCATCCAAAGCCTGTAAGGTCTTGATGACAGAAAATTTTTCCAGTGCTTGCTCCACGCGAGCTCGGCGCCGTACCCCCGCCGTATCGATTAGCACATAGGACTTTCCATCACGCTGTAGTGGCACATGAATGGCGTCACGAGTGGTACCAGGCAGCTCGGAAACCACAACCCTATCTTCACCAAGTAGGCGGTTCACCAGTGTCGACTTGCCTACGTTGGGACGACCCAGGACCGCAATTCGTATGCCTTGGTCAGCAATATCCTGCGGCTCCTGTTGCTCGGGAAGCCGGGGTACAAGCTCATCAAGTAATGTATCAATACCACGACCATGGCTTGCCGCAACCGGTAAAACAGGTGAAATCCCCAATGCGGCAAATTCAGCCACAGCCACATCCGGATCCAGACCGTCAATCTTGTTGACCGCGAGCAGAAGCGGCTTACCGCTGCGACGAAGTTCTTGCAGAACACTCGCATCAATTGGTGACAAACCCTCGCGTGCGTCTACGATCAACAGCAGCACATTGGACTCATCAACCGCCATTCGAACCTGGTGTGCAGTGAGTACATCCAGTGATTGAGTCGTATCACCCAGCCCACCGGTATCTACCACTACGAAGGCTCGATCACGACGGCGGCAGACTCCGTAATGCCGATCCCGGGTTACCCCCGGCATGTCCGCAACCAATGCGTCGCGACTTCGAGTCAGCACATTAAAAAGTGTGGATTTACCTACATTCGGTCGTCCGACCAGGGCAACAACGGGCAACATCGGTTGGCACTCAACAGATTACTTACTATCAATGCGATAGGCGGCAAGATGTCCACTGACATCTTCGACCAACACTATATCGCCCACCACCACCGGGCGGGAGCGGATCGGGTCACTGGAAAGTTGCTCGCTTGCCGCAAATTTACCGTTGGAAACATCCAACCAGTATACGTAACCCTTGAGTCCACCCAGCACGACATAACTCTTCTGGATAGCCGGGGCGGCCAGCCAATGCCACTGCAATGCATCTTGCTTCCATAAATCCCCGCCATTGCTCTGATCCAGAGCCCAGATATTGAAATGATCGTCCACCGCAATGACTTGAGTATCCGCAACGGCCACGCCGGTATAACTCGAAAGAGGCCGGCTCCAAAGTACCCGCCCACTTTTCGCCTGAATGGCCAGTAGATTGCCATGGTAGGCATCCACATACAGAACTCCATTGTCGAACTCGACCTGGCCGTCAGAATCATCTAGTTTCTGGATGTCAGAGCGCCCGGTACCGGTAGCAACCGGTATTTGCCACAAGTTACTGCCATTCTTTTGTGAGATGGCAATGAGCTTGCCGTCATCACTACCGAAAATAACCGCTCCTCCCACTGCCAGCAGTCCCCCGTTGCCGCGCAGACTTAGCAATGGCACATCCGACCGATCGTACAACCACAGCTGTTTACCGTCGGATGCGTTAAACGCATACACATGTCCATCATTGCTACGTACAAATACATGACGGCCGACAATCACCGGCGGAGTGATCACCTCGGAACTCACCGGAGCTGTCCAGAGCCGCTTGCCGGTCTTCGCTGCATAGGCGTATATGTGACCCTTCTGGGAGCCGATAACCAACAGATTTCCAACCACAGCGGGGCCACCCGAGTAGTGTAGATTGCGCTGGCCAAACCAATGATGAGACGTTGACCAGATCTGCTCACCATTGGTTAGCGTGTACGCCGCAAGGGTACCATCAGGACTGGCTGCATAGACTACGCCATCACTGACTACCGGTCGCATGCGGATACCGGAAGAGCCAGCCCCATCCCCTACCGTGACCTCCCACATCTGGGTTACTTTCAGCGTAGGAGTGAACGTCGGCTGGGGCGTTGGCGGCTGGATATTATCTTTGCTTGAGAAAATACTGCAGCCACTCAATATGATCGTAGTAAACAGCAGGAGGGTGAGACCACGTTTCATCGAGATTTTGTTCCGTTGAAGGTGAGGTTTTCGAGTTTCATCTGTAACAAATTGCGATTGGCAGCGCCAGCGGGCAACAGTAGCAGCGCATCTTTATAGGCTTGACGGGCTTTACCCTGATTTCCCAGCTGGGCCTCAGCATCCCCCTGCAATTCTGCCACCTGGGCCCGGTAATCATCCTGGCCGACCTTCTGCAAACTGAATAAGGCCTGCTTAGCCTGTCCCGCAGCAATCTGTACCCGCGCCAAACGAACTTGCATCAGAGCTTTCAAGGAAGGCAGGCTCGCATGGGCACTAGCCCAAGACAAGTCAGCCTCTGCGGTAGGATAATTTCCTTTGCGGGCTGCTTGTGCCGCCAAACTCCCCTTGGCCATTACGGCATAAACCGTATCAGCAAATTCTCTAGCCAGAACATCCGTAGCCACTTTCGCCTCGGTGTTGTCGTTCTTGTTCAGGGCCTGATTCATAAGATCGTACTGGGTGGCTGCCTGTATGAGGTACCCATGTTTGTGGCTCTGCCATTTCTGCCAACCGAAGACCAGGCCTAAGCCGATGCCCAGACCCAGCACAATTGAGATCCAGTTGTCCACCAGCCATTTGCGGACGCGCTCGCCCTGTTCGTAATCATCATATACATCGAATGCCATGGGGTTTTACCGTAAGTCGTGGAGGCTATATTGTGTGAATTCGTGCCGTACCCGACGGGTCAGCGGCCACAAAGGCTGCAAGCATAACAAATCCACAGTCATTGGGGATGCGAGCCACCCACCTGGAAACGGACAATACGTGCTGAGCCGGCCCCTGGAGGTTGAAAAGGCTTGCCATCAACAGTGATTGTGACCGCTCGACTATCGCCGATCAATACACTCATAGGCTCCCTGCTACGGAAAGTGCGCACACTGCCCGCGGCCAGCAGCGTATAAGCCAACCGCTTTCCATCCTGCGTTTGAACCTCGAGCCAGCATGGTGCATGGACACGAATAGTCAGCGTATGTTCCGGGTGCGCTGAATGGCCTGCATCTGGTGAACGGGGGCTATGGTCTGCTGCTGCAGCCACCTTGGCCTTGAACCCCGATCCTGCCAGGGTGGAACCTCGGACTGCCTCCAGGGTAGAGGTTGTCATCGCAGAAAATGGGCTCATAGATGCTTGCAAGGTCTTGCCCGACTGCCGCTGGATCGTCCCTGCATCCCTCTTTCCAGAGGGTAGGGCTACTGTGACATGGGATGATGCAGCAAGCGCGACCGGTTCAGCATCGATCTGTTCACTGTGTGAGGTCACCGCCGAACCGTACTCCCAATGCATCCCAAACCAAACCAGCGGTACACCAATACCCAAAGTAAGCACTACATAGGTTGCAATACGGCCATAGTGTTCAAAACGATAGCGGATTGAAGAGACCCGTTTGGTAACGAGTGGTGGCGGCTGAAGCCGCGACAACTGCTCGAGTATAGCCTCAAGTCGGCCTTCAGACAGTCCCAAGTAGCGGCCGTAACTACGCAGGTGACCGCGTAGGTACACATCCCATTCACGACATATGCTCCCATCCTCAATCTCCCGTAGTAGCTGTACAGGCAAATGCAGCGCCTGGGCACACTCATCTAAGGCCAGTCCACGATCTTGACGGACTCGCGCCAGCTTTGCCCCAACCTCTTCAGACACCTCCCTGCGCCGCCCGATGCTCGAACCAGAATGAACTGCTGCAGCGTGCTGGGAGGATGTATTCATTGGCTTGGTGTCTTAGGTGTAAGACTACGTGCTTGCTCAGACTTCGGAAACTGGATTCGCAGCCGACTGAGATATCCCTGGGCAGCCTCCTTGTCACTCAATCTCACTTCTATCAAATAGCCCAGTTTAAGAGCCTGGGGACTGGAATGCTTAAGTGAATTCAAACGCTGTATGAAAGCACTGGCACGAAAAGCATCCCCTTTTTTATAGTAAATATTCGCCATCTGATAGAGACCGTCCACATAGTCCGGTTTCATACTCAGCGCCATCCGGAAGTTCTGAATGGCCAGACCCGTTTTACCTAGCTTGAGCTGACACGTGGCCTCGTTGCCGTAGGCCACATATGGGGTTTGGTAGAACGGATCCTTCTTCGCTTTCTCAAAATACTGCAGGGATACTTTTACTCGGCCGGTGCGACACAGGAAAGCACCAAGGTTATTGTTGACCGAGCCGCCTCGCGGCTCAAGTTGCACCGCACGACGGTACTGCTGTTCAGCTTTTCCGTATTCACGAATGCGCTCGTACAGAACGGCCAGTACTGTATGGGCCGGTACATACTGGTCATCAAATTTGAGTGCCAGATGGAGTTTTTTCATAGCTCCTTTCAGGTCACCATGCAGCATGTACTGTTGCGCCAGAGCGGTATGAATCTGTGCGGCTTCCCGGGCCTTCTGAATGGCACTTGTAGATGGATACGGAGCTCCGGGGCCACTTGTAGTCGTCACGCAGCCCGCAAGGAGTAGTCCACTCAAGAGCCCGGCTAACAACCAGCGAACATCAGGCCGCATCGGCATTCTCCTTGTGCATCTGTTTACGGAACATGGCTGAACGTCGGGTGCGATCGAAAACCTGGCCCCTGAGTTGGCCACAAGCGGCATCGATATCGCTACCTCGAGTCCGCCGTACCGGGGCCACGAGTCCAGCAAGATTGAGAATCTTCTGGAACTGGGTAATTGCCTCGACTGGCGGGCGCTCATAACACGTGCCGGGAAACGGATTGAAAGGAATCAAGTTAACCTTTGCCGGCAATCGACGTAGCAACTTTACCAACTTGCGGGCCTGCTCGGGATGATCGTTTACATCCTTAATCAGGGTGTACTCAAAAGTAATTGACGAGCGTGGCTTACGTGCCGCGTAGCGGGCGCAAGCGTCGAGCAGCTGCTCAATTGGATACTTACGATTGAGCGGCACCAGCTCGGTACGTAAGGCATCATCGGCGGCATGCAGTGATACCGCAAGACTGACATCAGCCACCTCACCCAGCCGGTCGATCATTGGCACCATGCCGGCCGTGGATAAAGTCACGCGCTTGCTGGCCAGTCCGAAACCCAGATCATCACGCATCACGTTCATAGCTCGCACTACATTATCAAAATTTAATAATGGTTCACCCATACCCATCATGACCACATTGGTAATACGACGCTGCAGATGGGTCCGGTTACCCAATGCCTTGGATGCAATCCAGACCTGGCCGATGATCTCGGAACTGGACAGGTTGCGATTGAACCCTTGCGCGCCGGTAGAACAAAAGCGGCAATTGAGTGCGCAGCCGACCTGTGAAGATACACACAAGGTGCCCCGATTAGGCTCGGGAATATAAACAGTTTCGACCGCATTGGCACTATCGGTTCCAAGTAACCACTTGCGGGTACCGTCAGCACTCTGTTGGTCGAACAGGGGGCGGGGGGCGGTAATCTCGGCCGACTCGGTGAGCTTCTGGCGTAAGGATTTACCCAGATCGGTCATGGCGGAAAAATCACTGACGTGTTGGTGATAGATCCATTTCATTACCTGATCGGCACGAAAGGGCTTCTCTCCAAGATGGGTGAAATACTTGCGCAGTCCTTCGCGGTCGAACTGGAGCAGGTTGGTCCGGACCACATCGGACATGATCATTCCGTACAGCGCGGGCAGAGTTCCGTCTCGGCAAAGAAATAGGCAATCTCGGTGCAGGCAGTATCAACGCCATCGGAGCCGTGAACTGCATTGGCATCGATGGTCGAAGCAAAATCAGCCCGGATGGTACCGGGAGCAGCTTGTTGGGGATCGGTTGCCCCCATCAAATCACGATGCCGGGCGATCGCATTCATCCCCTCCAGAACCTGAATAATCACCGGCCCCGAAGTCATAAACTCAACCAATCCACTGAAAAAAGGGCGTTCACGATGCACCGCATAAAATCCTTCTGCCTCGCGTCTGGACAGATGGCACATCTTTGCCGCAACGATGCACAAGCCCGCTTTTTCAAACCTGGAATAAATCTCACCAATAGTATTTTTACCAACGGCATCGGGTTTGATGATCGAAAGGGTGCGCTCAAGCGCCATGCCAATACTCCTGCAGGAATAGTGAAGCACTGCTTCACCGTAATTGTGAGTGGATTCCCATGTTCTGTCAGGGTGTTAAAACGTTGATTGTTGAGCTTTTCCCACCAACAAGCAAGCTACCCTGCTTGAACCTGAACGAGCGGCTCGATCACGCAGAAACAGGTTGACCGCACTCACAGGGATACCTATGATTCAAACAAACGTTTGATTACAGTGCGATGCGATGAATACCTCTCAGTTTTCGACCAAACAACGGATTCTCGGCGCCGCCGAAACTCTGTTTGCCCTACATGGCTTTGAAAAGGCATCGTTACGGCAAGTTACGGCTGCGGCCCACGTCAATCTTGCCGCCGTAAACTATCATTTTGGCACCAAGGAAAACCTTATAGAAGAGGTTTTTCGCCGCCGCCTAGATCGCCTCAATGCCCGTCGACAGGACGCCTTGCGCAAGGTCGAGCACAGTCCCGATTACACCTTGGATCATGTACTCGAAGCATTTATCAGACCCGCCATCGATTTATCCCTGGATCAGAGTGGCGGTGGCGCTTTCATGCGCATGCTGGCGCGTGCCTACGCCGAACACGACCAACCATTACGTAAATTTCTGTCTGACAACTACGGCCATGTACTACGCGAATTCGCGGTGGTATTTCATCGCCTGTTGCCTCATCTGAGCAAGGAAGAACTCTATTGGCGACTGGATATTGTGGCCGGTGCACTTACTTATGCCATGGCCGATTTCGGTCTGATCAAGCGTCGTCCTGGTACTACCGAGCGCGATCACCACAAACTAGCCGCAGAACACCTGATTCGATTTGCTTCCGCGGGGCTTAGCGCCCCGTAAGGCGAACCATTCCTTTCCGAAACCCCGGGAGTACCTGATGAACCCGCAAACCCTTCATATCCGTAAAGCAGCCGTGCTTGGTGCCGGCGTCATGGGGGCTCAGATAGCCGCCCATCTTGCCAATGCCAATGTTGAGACGGTGTTGTTCGACCTCGCTGCTAAAGAAGGCCCGAAGAGCACCATCGCCGTGCAGGCTATTAAGCGTCTAAGCAAACTTTCCCCGGCACCTTTGGCCGAGCCCTCACGCAGCAGCGGTATTGTACCGGCCAACTATGATGAAGACCTCGCACTACTTACCGACTGTGACCTGGTCATCGAGGCCATCGCTGAACGCACCGACTGGAAGCTGGATCTGTATCACAAGATCGCCCCTCACCTACCAGCCCAAGCCATTATCGCCAGCAACACGTCGGGTCTTTCCATCAACGAGCTCGCCGCAGCCTTACCGGAATCACTGCGCTCACACTTCTGCGGTGTGCATTTCTTCAACCCACCCCGCTATATGCACTTGGTCGAGCTGATTCCTTCAAACAGTACGGATGCTGCCGTTGTCGATGGCCTGGAAGGGTTTCTGACCACCACCCTCGGGAAAGGCGTGGTTCGAGCCAAAGACACACCTAACTTCATTGGCAATCGCATCGGTGTGTTTTCTATTCTCGCTACCATGCATCACACCGCAGCTTTTGACCTCGGTTTCGATGTGGTTGATGCCCTCACCGGCCCAGCTATCGGCAGACCCAAGAGTGCCACCTACCGTACTGCGGATGTGGTGGGACTCGACACCATGGCCCACGTTATCCAGACCATGGCCGACACCCTGCCCGATGATCCCTGGCATCGGTACTTCAAAGCTCCGACCTGGCTTCAGGCCCTGGTCGACAAGGGGGCACTGGGGCAAAAGACCCGGGCCGGGTTTTACAGCAAACAGGGCAAGCAGATCAAGGTGCTGGATCTGGCCAGCAAGGCGTACCGCGCTTCTGAACCCAAGGCCTCTGAAGAGGTGGCAGAGATTCTGAAAATTCGCAATCCGGAAGAGAAATTTGCCAAGCTTCGTGCCAGCAACGATCCTCAGGCTCGTTTTCTCTGGGCCGTATTTCGTGATTTGTTCCACTACACCGCCTATCACCTCGCTGACATCGCCAGCACCGCTCGTGATGTTGATTTTGCTATCCGCTGGGGTTATGGCTGGAAACTCGGCCCATTCGAAACTTGGCAGGCCGCCGGCTGGAAGCAGATCACCCTGTGGATTGAAGAAGACATAAAAGCCGGTAAAGCCATGAGTACCGCACCCCTGCCAGCCTGGGTTCAAGATGGGCGTGAAGGTGTACACAGTGCCCAAGGTTCTTTCTCGCCACACACGGGTAAAAATGAGCCTCGCTCCAGCCACCCCGTCTACCAACGGCAACTGTTTCCCGACGCCTTGTTGGGTGAACGCTTTGACACGGGTACCACCATTTGGGAAAACGCTGGAGTGCGCATGTGGCACCTTGGTGATGATATCGCCATCGTATCGTTCAAGACCAAAATGCACACGGTGAATGATGCAGTGCTTGAAGGTTTGCAACATTGCGTGGCAGAGGCCGAGCGCAATTTCAAGGCCCTGGTTATCTGGCAAGATAAGGGCCCGTTCTCCGCGGGTGCCGATCTGAAAGGAGCTCTGGGCTTGCTCCAAGCCGGCAAAATCGATGATCTCGCCAGCATGATTGCTAATTTCCAAGCGACCAGCATGTGCATCAAATATGCCCAAATACCGGTCGTCGCCGCCGTGCGTGGGTTAGCTCTCGGCGGTGGCTGTGAATTCCAAATGCATTCGGCCCGGACTGTCGCAGCCCTGGAGAGCTACATCGGTTTAGTTGAAGCCGGCGTGGGCCTGCTTCCTGCTGGCGGTGGACTGAAGGAAATCGTCACCCGTTGTTCGCAAGCGGCCCAACATAGTGGTGATGCCTTCGATCACATCAAGGGCTATTTTGAAACTGCCGCCATGGCCAAAGTTGCCGGCAGTGCTTTGGATGCCAAGCGTATGGGCTTGTTACGCGACAGCGATGTGGTGGTGTTCAACAGTTTCGAACTGCTGTATGTGGCTAAGAGTGTAGCCACCTCACTGGCCGATTGCGGCTATCGTCCGCCTCTTCCAGCACGCTCCATTCGAGTCGCCGGAAATACCGGTACGGCAAGTTTGAAGATGATGTTAGTCAATATGCTCGAAGGCCGCTTTATCTCCGAACACGATAACGAAATCGCTTCACGCATTGCCGACACACTGTGCGGAGGAAATATTGAGCGTGGTTCAGAGGTCGACGAAACCTGGTTACTGGATCTGGAGCGAAAGCACTTCGTAGCCCTCGCACAGATGGAAAAGACCCAGGCCCGTATTGCCCACACCATGACCACTGGCAAGCCGTTGCGCAACTGAGCGCAAGGAGACTCAAAATGACTGCACAAATCCAGGATGCTTATATCGTCAGCGCCGTTCGTACCCCGATTGGCAAAGCCCCACGCGGCATGTTCCGCAACACCCGTCCCGACGACATGCTCGCGCACGTACTGCGCGAAGCACTGGCCCGGGCTCCGGGCATTGATCCCCACCGCATTAGTGACGTGATTATCGGCTGTGCCATGCCCGAATCCGAACAGGGTATGAACGTGGCCCGAATCGGCCTGTTGCTGGCGGGGCTACCGGACAGTGTGCCGGGTATGACCATCAACCGTTTTTGCTCATCGGGTTCCCAGGCTGTCGCCTTGGCGGCCAACCGCATCCGTCTCGGTGAAGCCGAGCTGATGCTGGCGGGTGGTACCGAGAGCATGAGCATGGTGCCGATGATGGGTCATAAGCCCGCCATTAACCCGATCGTATTCACCGACGCAAATATCGGTATCGCCTATGGCATGGGTATCACTGCCGAAAATGTGGCCGACCGCTGGAAAGTTAGTCGTGAGGATCAGGATGCTTTTGCTCTGCAAAGCCATCAACGAGCGCTGGCTGCTATCGATCAGGGCGAGTTTAAGGAAGAAATTGTACCCTTCCCCATCAATGATCGTTATCCAGACCTGACCACCCATGCCATCCATGAAGTGACGCATATGGCCGATACCGATGAAGGTCCGCGCCGGGGCTCCAGCCTCGAAGCGCTGGGTAAGCTACGCACGGTGTTCCGTATGGGGGGTAGTGTTACCGCGGGCAATTCTTCGCAGATGTCCGATGGAGCGGGTGGCGTACTGTTGGCCAGTGAACGCGCGGTGAAGGAATACGAGCTCACTCCATTGGCGCGCTTTGTATCCTCTGCTGTGGCCGGGGTACCACCTGAAATTATGGGCATCGGCCCGAAGGAAGCCATTCCACTGGCACTGAAGAACACCACCATAAAAAAGGATGATCTGGCCTGGATTGAACTCAATGAGGCTTTTGCCGCCCAATCCCTGGCGGTGATCCGTGATTTGGATCTTGACCCGGCCAAAGTCAATCCGCTGGGTGGTGCCATCGCCCTTGGCCATCCGCTGGGAGCGACTGGAGCCAAACTCACCGCTACCGTTGTACACGGGCTGCACCGCCGTAAGCAGAAATACGGTATGGTCACCATGTGTATTGGCACCGGGATGGGCTTTGCTATGGTGCTTGAGGCTGTTTGATCTCCCTCAGCTTGGCGGACACCACAAAAATGGAGTGCTTCGGCACTCCATTTTCTTTTGGATACCCTTTTGTAAACACCCTAGCGGTGATACCTACCCCGCTTAATACATCTCGGAATTCACGTAGCTCATTGGCATGCCATCCAGTGCCATCCGACCCACTGCAGTTACCCCGTTTTACTTCGCTTTTGCTCCCAATGGTCCCGATCGCGGAAGTCGATACGCAAGTTGTATAACGCCACAAAGGCCGGGAAAAGATTTTGCAGAATCCCCACTGAGTCGTTTTTACCGAAGATGAAGTAGCTCAGTGCCATCAGACTGCCGACGATCGACAGATACCAGAAGGTTCGCGGCATATGTACACGCCGGTGCTTGCGTGTCGCGTACATCTGCACGAACCAGCGGGCACTGAACAGCAGTGTGCCGGTATATCCGATCAATTTCCAGCCGGTAATCGTGATCCCGTAAAAAACGACAAGCACTTCATTCATGGTGCGTGATTCCTTATGAAACCCGGCAATTGTATTGCCATGGATCTCCATTGGTACTCCACGCGGCTTGCCTACCCCCCCTACTCTCTGCATAGTAGGCTATCGCGCCATCGGAGTGTCGTATGACGCCAAGCATTATCGTTTTTCTCATCATCCTGATCGGTGCCTTGGTACTGTTCATCAGTGAACGGGTGCGTATTGACGTTACCGCTCTACTGGTCATTCTGGCACTGGCTTTCAGCGGCCAGCTGAGCACGCCTGCTGCGTTGTCGGGATTTTCCAGTGAGGCGGCTCTGATCACGGCTGGGGTATTTGTGATTTCGGCCGGTCTGGCCGCCACCGGCTTTGCCGATCGCATCGGTCTTTGGGTAGGCCGTGCAGCGGGCAACAGCGAATGGCGCACGCTGCTGGTGGTGATGCCCGTCGTAGCGATCCTGGCCGCCTTCACCCACCAGCTCATGGTGGTCGCAATGATGATGCCAGTGCTACTACGCCTGGCCCGGAACAATAAGTTCCCTGCTTCGCGTCTGCTAATGCCCATGGCTTTCGCAGCTTCACTGGGTACCACCATTACTGTAATCAGTGCGCCGGCATTTCTTATCGCCAACAGCCTGCTGCATCGCAGCGGCTATACCTATCTGGGAGTATTCTCAGTTGCTCCAATCGGGATAGCCCTCAGCATCTTGGGTACCTTGTATTTGTTACTGATCCGATGGCTATTACCGCGCCGCGAGAACAGCAACGACGTGACCGATCTGGCACACCTGGACCGCTACTTTACAGAGATCACTATTCCCACCGGGTCACGCTGGAGCGGCCGGACCATGGATGAGTTCATGGATGCTTATCGCAATCACCTGCAGGTCAGCGACTGGATACGTCAGGGGGTCTCCTTGCCGCGGCCCTTCGACACTCTGGCCCTGCTCGCTGGCGATGTGCTGCTGGTGCAAACCACCCCTGAGGAAATTGCCAGCTTTACATCACAACCCGATCTAGCACTGCATGCCGTGGCCCAGGCCGGCCAAGTGCTACCTAAAGGACTCAGCGAGAAAGCTCAAGGTAAGGCACGCCTATTCCAGGCTATGGTTGCACCTCAGTCCATGTTCATCGGTCAAACACTGGGGGATGTAAATTTCCCCGAGCGCTTCGGGGTCGTTGCGGTGGGACTGTGGCGTCGTGACGGCTGGTTTGACGGCAAACTCGCCCGGACCCTTCTTGAAGCAGGCGATCAATTGGTGCTGTGGGGACCACCCGCCCAGTTCCGCCACATCGCCAGCCATCGCGGTTTCCTGATGCTGGTGCCCTTTGCAGCCGAAGTACGCACCCGGCACAAAGCCCCACTGGCAGTCGGCATTCTGCTTGGCTCTGTCGCCCTAGCTGCCAGTGGTCTCGTCTCACCCGCACTAGCCTTTCTTGCCGGAGCCGTGGCGATGGTTATCACCCGTTGTCTGCCCACTGACCAAGCTTATCGCTCCATCGACCTGCGCCCATTTATGATGATTGCAGGGGCCATCCCGCTGGGGCTGGCCATGGAGCAGAGCGGGACCGCCGCCTGGTTTGCCAACTGGATAGGCCAACTGTTACTGGGTTGGCAACCGTTTTATATTCTTTTGGTACTGTTTGCCTCAGCGGCTCTACTCACCCAGATCCTCTCAGATGCCGCCACCGCGGCACTACTGGTCCCGCTGGCCATCGCCGTGGCGGTACATTTTGGACTTAACCCCATCGCGGCTACCGTCTGTACCACAGTCGGTGCTGTCGCTGCTTTTCTCACCCCGATTGGTCACCATGGCAGCCTGTTGGTGCTGCGTGCCGGTAACTACCGTTTCCTGGATTTTTTCTGGGTCGGCCTACCGTTGACGCTATTGGTCGGGTTCACTACCACCTGGCTGGCTATGCGACTATGGCCGATGTAGTGCGTGACCCATGCGAAATGGCAGTTCGCGCACCGAGACAGTTGACTCATACTGTATTGCTTGCACAACCTTGAGAGATCGCCGATGAAGCCTCTGGAAGAATACTTTACGCCCTACCGCAACAATATTGTAGGCTACAATCAGACGTTTAACTCACCTTATGGTGAACAGCGCATCGTCTACGCCGATTGGACCGCGAGCGGACGGCTTTATCATCCTATCGAACGATTGCTACTCGAACGTTTTGGCCCGTACGTTGGCAATACCCACTCAGAGAGCAGCGCGACGGGTCGGGCTATGACACTCGCCTATCACGAAGCTCACCGCATCCTGAAAACCCACGCAAACGCCGGCCCCGACGATCTGATTATTTCCACCGGTACAGGAATGACCGGCGTGATGAACAAGTTTCAACGCATCCTTGGACTCAAGGCGCCCCAAGGACTACGACATTATATTGATATCCCGGAGAGGGAGCGCCCGGTGGTGTTTGTAACGCACATGGAACACCATTCCAACCATACCTCGTGGTACGAGACCATTGCTGATGTTGTGGTCATTCCACCGGACCCAAACGGCATAGTTGATCTTACTGCACTCGAAGCACTCCTCTATGAGTATCGAGAGCGTGCGGTAAAGATCGGCTCATTTACAGCCTGCTCAAATGTAACCGGTGTATTCACCACATATCACGAAATGGCCCGGCTCATGCACCGTGCCGGTGGCGTAGCATTCATCGACTTTGCGGCCTCGGCACCCTATGTGAACATTGACATGCATCCCTCTGATCCCGAGGCGCAACTCGATGCGGTGTTCTGGTCGCCTCACAAGTTTCTCGGTGGCCCTGGATCATCAGGAGTGTTGATCTTCAACAACGCGCTGTATCGCAATACCGTCCCCGATGATTCAGGCGGTGGTACCGTAAATTGGACGAACCCGTGGGGAACCTATTCATTCATAGACGACATTGAGGCTCGCGAAGATGCCGGCACCCCAGGGTTCCTGCAAACCATCAAGGCTGCACTGACCGTGCAACTGAAGATGGAGATGGGCGTAGAGGCCATGCGCAAGCGTGAGGAGATGCTGGTTGCTCACGTAATGGATACGCTACAGGCTGTCCCCCGAGTGCATGTGTTGGCACCGACGTTGCAGCACCGTCTGGCAATATTCTCGTTTTACGTTGAAGATCTCCACTACAACCTAATTGTACAGTTGCTCAATGATCGTTTTGGAGTTCAGGCCCGTGGCGGCTGCTCCTGCGCCGGCACCTATGGACACTACTTGCTACACGTGGACCCCACCCGCTCCAGGCTTATCACCGAGCACATCGACCACGGCGACCTATCGGAGAAGCCAGGCTGGGTACGACTCTCGTTTCATCCTACCGCTACGATGGCCGAAATCAACCACGCAATTCACGCGGTACAGGAAATCGTCGCCAATGCCGAAACTTGGTCGCAAGACTACACGTATTCATCTGTTACCAATGAATTTACTCATCGATCCGGCCACGGCAGTACATGGCTGACATCTATCAAAACCTGGTTTGAACTGGATTCACCCGAGCACTCGTAACCACCACCCATCCGGTAAGTGTTTTCTGCAGCAACAGGCGGTGGATCACAGCACAGCGCCTCATCCCGGTTCAATATTCTGGTTTGTGGAAAAAGGATTCTGGAGATCGGATTTACGCTGCATCCAGACCCGTCGATCATAATTCACTTCCTATGCATTACGTGCTGACATTTCGTACTCCATGAACGAGATCATGAGCTGGCTTGTTTGGCCGGCACGGTCAGCCAGTGTTGTTCAACATATCTGCTTAGGCCAACGTTCGACGTATAGCCCACGTTCAGTACACCGCACTGCGCCATGATCGGCCACACCTGGTGATGACGCTGAACGAAGGCGTACCGTCCTCATGAATACGTATGGGGGACTAACGAATACGTATGCAAACTCTGTGCTTGGTGTATGCGATTGTCTAGCATGAAGAAGGCCGATTGTAGTCGTGGCAATCGGATCTCTGCCGTAAACCTGCACATTATTCAGCAGGGTCGGCGATACCCGCACGACTCCTTGGGAGGGGACCATCTTGAACCGGAAACACCAAGTACCTGAGATGGGTATTGCCGCCGTTTGGTGTGCCTGCTGCCCCCCGGTGCTTCACGCTGCCCGTATCAAAACCCAGCCTTTTCCACTCCGGTGTCCGGAGTATTTCGGCGTTACCTTGATTACCCACTTTTCAAAACTATGGCTCCCCTTCTGGCCATGGCAGCACTTACCCAACATCCGGTTCAATCGACATAGGAGAGATCCCGATGCTACACACTAGACTCACTGCCAGGTGGTCAAAATTTACACTTACCGCAACACTATGCACCGTACTGGCCCTGTATGCCTTGCCAGTCCTGAATACCGTGGCCAATGCGGCCAGCAACGACAATAACGTCGAATGGGCGGGTCTGTTTGCCGACCAGGGACCGCTCTACGACAACCATCCCGAACCCACCGCCAGCCAGGCCATTACCCTGACTCTGCGCACTTTCAAGG